>JAUIKB010000466.1 GCA_030430975.1 Polyangia bacterium | reverse complement strand
GGTCGCGGGCGAGTTTGATGTAGTCGAGGATCGCAACGCGGTGCTCGCCGACGGTCGCGAAATCCCCATCAAGTATTTGGTGCCTAAGGGAAAGGAAAAGGACGCGCTGCGTAGCTTCGGCGAGACCCCACGCATGGTCGAACACTTCAGCGAGATCACCGGAGTCCCGTACCCGTGGGACAGGTACTCACAGGTCGTCGTCAGCGACTTCATTTTCGGTGGCATGGAAAACACGACCGCCACGACGATGTACGAACACGTGATGATCGACGCCAAGGCGGCGATCGACATCGACAGCAACGACCTGGTCGCTCATGAACTCGCCCACCAGTGGTTTGGCGATTACGTCACGTGTCGCGATTGGTCGCACGGCTGGCTCAACGAGGGCTTCGCTACGTTCTTCGAATCCGTCGATCGCGAGGCGCGCCTGGGACGCGACGAGTACGACTACGGGATCCGCCGCGAGCTCACCAGCTACCTCTACGAGACGGGCCATCGTTACCAACGGCCGATCGTCAGCCGCGACTACCAGGCGCCGATCGATCTATTCGACCGCCATCTGTATGAAAAAGGCGGCCTGGTGCTGCACATGCTGCGCCGGGCACTCGGTGACGACGTGTTCTGGTCGGGCGTGCGAAAGTACCTGGAGGCCAACGCTCACGGCATCGTCGACACCAGCGATCTACAGCGCGCCCTCGAGGCTGCTTCGGGTCAGTCGTTAGAGGAGTTCTTTGACTGCTGGGTTCATCGCCCGGGCCATCCAACCTTGCGCGTAACGTCGTCCTACGACAATGGGGCACTCACGGTGAACGTGAAGCAGACGCAGCGTAAGGGTGATGTAGCGATTTTTGGTTTTTGGTTTGAGATCGACGTCCAAACGAAGACCGGGAAACTCGAACGACACCGTAAGTACATCCGCGACGAACACGACGCGGTGACGGTTCCACTCAAGGAGCGACCGCGATGGGTCGCCATCGATCCAGAGTTCCGGATCACGACCAGCATGAACCTCACGGCGCCTGTCGGGTGGCTACGCGCACAGCTCGAAGAAGGTCCGACCGCCCGGATTCAGTACCAAGCGATCGACGCGCTCGGCGGCAAAGACGACCCACTCACCATCAAGGCGCTCGGCGCCGCCCTCAAGCGCCTCTCGACGCCGTGGATGGTGCGGGCCGAAGCGGCCTACGCGCTCGGACGGATTCGCAGCGACGACGCTAAGGACGCGCTTAGCGCTCATGTTACGACCGACCATCCCAAGGTGCGACGCGCGGTGGTCGCGGCTCTGGGACGCTTCCGCGGTGACGAATCGCTTGGCAAAGCTCTCGCGGAACGGGCCGTCAAGGACGAGAGCTATCTCGTGCGTGCCGACGCCGCCCGCGCGCTCGGCAAGACGCGCACCAAGCCGGCGCTGACGACTCTGCGACGCGTACTCGACGCACCGTCGTGGGCCGACGTGATCGCGTCAGGCGCGCTCGACGGCCTGGCGCATCTTCGTGACGACAGCGTCCTGGACGAGATCGCCCGCCGCACTCAGTACGGCAAACCCACGCGCACACGACGCGCGGCGATTTCAGCATTGGCCCGTCTCTCGGACAGCCGCGCGACACGGCTGGTGCTCGAAGAGCTGCTCGACGACGCGGATCCCCATCTGCGCATCGATGTGGCCCGCGCGCTGGCGACCATCGCGGAGGTCAAAGCCGGGCCGGCGTTGCGCGGACAGCTCGCGCGCGAAACCGATGGGCGCGTGGCGCGTCGCCTTCGCGAGCTGCTACGAACGCTCGGCGATCACAAAGCCGACTTCAAACGTATCAATGACGAGCTGGTCAGCTTGCGCAACCAACTCGGCGAGTTGAAGGCCCGACTGTCCAAGTCGGAGGCGCGCGCGTCCAAGAAGCGTTCCAAAAGCACCAACCGAAAGACGACGAAAACATGAGCGACGAACGACCCATCGCCTTCGAGCAGCGAGACGGCGTGGCGATCTTGCGCATCGACCGACCCGATCGCCTGAACTCGCTATCCCGGAGCACGCTGCTCGAGTTCGGCCGCTTGGGCAAGCGCGTCCTGGGCGACCCTTCCGTGCGCGCGGTCGTCGTCACGGCGACGGGCGAGCGCGCGTTTTGTGCCGGCGCTGACCTCAAGGAGCGCAAGGGCATGAGCGAGAACGACGTCCGCGCCCAGCTCGGACTGTATCGAAGCGAGCTGGGCTGGCTCGATACGGCTCCGTTCCCCGTGGTCGCCGCGATCAACGGCGTCGCCTTGGGCGGCGGCCTTGAGCTCGCGCTGTTGTGCGACATGCGCGTGGCCGCCAGCCACGTGAAGCTCGGCCTGCCCGAGGTCAGCATCGGCATCATTCCCGGAGCGGGCGGTACTCAGCGTCTGCCACGCATCGTCGGCGAAGCGCGCGCCAAGGAACTGATCCTGATGGGAACCCGGCTCACCGCCGCCGAAGCGCACGCGATCGGCTTGGTCAACCGCGTTACGCCCGAAGGGACGAACGTGCTGGACGATACCCTCGAATGGATCGCGCCTTTGGCGAGCGGCGCGCCTATCGCACAACGCGCCGCGCTGCATGCGATCGACGCGTCGTTCGACGTATCGCTGCCGCACGGCCTTGAACTGGAACGAAGCTTCTACGACGAGTGCCTACGGAGCACCGACCGGGTGGAGGCGCTCAATGCCTTCGCCGAGAAACGCAAGCCGCGTTTCACGGGCAAATAGCCGGGGGGCAGCGGCGCTGGTGCGGTGGCGTTCGTGGCCTGGCGACGCCGCTAGGCGGCCCGGCGCGCCGGAGCGCTAGGCCGCGCGAGCCGGCCGTGCGCGGTCGTCTTCGTGCCATTGGCGGGAACCAAAGGTCCTACCTTGCCCAAACCGAATTCTGGCATGTGGTGATAGATCGTTTCGTAGCTGCCCGGCTCGACCACGTACGTCTCGTGCCAAATTCCCACCGCACCGCTGAGTCCCCACTCTTTGACCCAGCGCTTCCACGCGGGAACGTGGGCCTGCTGTTTGCTCTTGGAGTAGCGATACAGGTCATCCGTCGAGCGCCAGTACTGCACCATCAACGTCGTACGACCGCCGAAACTCTCGTAAGCGAGCAGCCCGGAATCGGGGTCTGACGTGAGCTCCGCCATCATCCGGTTCATCGCGCGCGCGACGCCCCACAAGACGGGCAACTGCCACCATCGATTGACCCGCGCGCCGATGAGAAACACGACGAAACCCTCGTCTCGAGACACCGTCACTCGCTCTGAATAGATCTTCATTTGGCTCCTTCTCGCGGCCTTTCCGGCCAATGTAGACACTGTCATCATTGTTGACAGTGTCTACATAGTACCTATGTTTGCGTTGTCAACATCGAACCGGCAATTTGGAGAGAGAATCAGTCTTTCCCTTCCATCCCCGCCATCGCTCGACCCAGCGTCGCTACCGGCAACCTCGCCTCGACCGTCGGCCATGAATTCACGATGACTCAGCGAAACGAAAAGAGCGGCAGCTATCACCACGGTGATCTGCGAGACGAATTGCTTCAAGCAGCGGTTGAGGTCGCCGCCGAACGCGGCCTCCACGGACTGAGCCTCCGCGAGTGCGCACGCCGGGCAGGTGTTTCCCACGCAGCTCCGTATCGGCACTTTGCGGACAAGGACGCACTGCTGCTCGCGCTCGGTGAGCAGGGCGACGCCTGGCTGGCCGAAGCCGGACGCGCCGCGATGGCGGGCATCGACGATGCCCAGGAGCGGCTCGATGCGTACGGGGTCGCGTATGTCCGCTTCGCCGTGGAGCACCCGGTGCACTTCCGCATCATGTTCACCAGCGAACTCAACGGTCCGACGGACGGGGAAACAGACGACGGAGAAACAGACGACGGAGAAACAGACGACGGCAAAGAAGGCGCGTTCGACCTGTTGGTGCGCTCGGCCGCCGAGGCGACAGGCACCACCGGCGAGCAGGCGTTGGTCGCGGGGTTCGCTTCGTGGTGCGTGCCCCACGGCCTCGCCATGTTGCTCCTCGACGGGCGCGTGCCGAGCGAGCGCGCCGCCACGCCAGAGCAGATCGACGAGCTCTCGCGGACCGTACTAACGCTCTGGCGCCGAGGGACGTGACAGCTACTTGCGACGGCCGATCATCAGCGTGGCCGTATCCGTCGCCGCAGCGATCTGCAACGCCACCTCACCGAACAGCTTCTTGCCCTTATGGCGCTGAAGGCCGAGGACTATCAGATCGCTCTGTTTCGCTCGGGTGGCGAGCGCATCGACCACGCTGTCCTCCAGGATGATTTCGACGTCGGGTGTGCCGGGTGCTTCGTCCTCGCTCAGCGCGGCGAGCTTCGACTTCAGCGCCCGCTGCGCGTTTTCTTCGGAGCTCTTCGGCAGCACTCCACAGAACACCACGCGCCGGTCGTTTTCGCGGGTAAGGCTGCCGATCAGCCGCGCGCGGATCTCGTCTTGCCCCTTGCGCCCTCCGATCGGCACCAGCACTTCCTTCGCTTTGCGGAGCCGCCAATCGGGCGGCGCGCGCACAACGACGACGTCGCAATCGACCTGATTGAGCAGATGTTCGAGCTGACCACCACGCACCGTCTCCAGATCGCTTAGCCCGAGCACCAGGCTCTCGCAGCCGAAGGTCCGTGCAACTCGCGCTATCTCAGCCCACGGATCGAGCGACGTCGAAAGCAGCGCCTCTGGCGCGTGGCCTGCGGCCAGCGAGGCGCGCAGCGCCTGGTCCAGAACCCTCTCCGCCCGTTCAAGAGCATCGAGCTGGGGAGTGCTGAGCAGCATCGACGATCGCTCCTCGTCGCGCCGCGGCAGGATCGCCGAGCGCTGCGCATCGCTCGCCTCCGCGTCCGTCTGACGCATGACCGAGAGCAGCAGCACCTTGCCCGCTCCGTCGGGTGCGAGCGCGTTCGCCACGGCGACCAGTCCAGGCGCGCTCTTTGGGTTGGCGATCGGCACCAGCACCAAGGACTGCCGCCCGCGCAGCTGCGCGAGGTGAGGATCCTGTGCCTCCGCCCAGGCGTCCACGGCTTCAGCGCGGCTCGCAAACAGCGAGAAGTACAACATCACGCCGAGCGCCAACCACAACAGCGTAATGCCTCCGGCGGACGGCACCGCCAGCCCCTGAAACACCGCCATCGCCGCGCAGGCCAGCCCACCGATGACGGGAACAGCGGGGAACCAGGGCACTGCAAACGGCGGCCCAGCATCGCCACCCCGGATGCGCGCCAGGTAACCGGTGACGTGGACGAGCGCAAAGGACACCAGGAAGATCAGACTCGCCGCTGCGCCCGCCGCCGCCAAGTCCGGAATCATCAACGTGATCGCCGCCAGAGCGATGAACGTCGCATACACCGCCATCACCGGCGTGTTCCGCTT
>JAUIKB010000465.1 GCA_030430975.1 Polyangia bacterium | reverse complement strand
GCCCGAGCAGGGTTCGGTCGGCATGGTGAGCCACCACCAGCGACCACGCCGGCTGTGGGGCTGCGTCGATGCTTTCACCAGTCAGCGCGCTGGGTTCGTCGGGGAGCGTCGTCTCCACAGCCGCCAGCTTGCCCGGACAGTGAGCGGAGGCCAAGTCTCGCAGTGCCGGCTATGCTGCGAGCGGTGGGTTTTGGCGACGAACAGTCCACGACGGCAGACGACGACACAATCGTCGACAGCGGTTCAACCAGCGGCGAGATCGGCACGAGCGACGGCTCACCGAGCGCTGGGTTCCCGACCCTACCGAAGCGCTACCGAATCGATGCCGAGCTCGCTGCTGGCGGGTTCGGCTGCGTCTATGTCGCCACCGATCGGACCCTGAACCGCGAGGTCGCGATCAAAGTGCTCGCCCACACGAGCCCGGGCCTCGCGGCGAGGTTCGCCCGCGAGTCGACCCTGACGGCCACGCTCGAGCATCCGGCGATCGTGCCGATCCACGATGCCGGAACGACGGGCGATGGACGCCCCTATTACGTGATGCGTCATATTCAGGGCGCGACGCTCAAAGACCGGATCGGTGCCGCGAAGAGCTACTCCGACCGCGTCGCGCTGCTGGGCAACCTAACGCGCGCGGTTGAAGCGATCGCCTTTGCGCACAGCCGCCATGTTCTGCACCGCGACATCAAGCCCCACAACATCGTCGTCGGCCCCTTCGGCGAGACCTTTGTCATCGACTGGGGGCTGGCAAAACACACTCGCTCCAGCGCCAGCGACTGGGTAGCGATCGACGACGATACGAGTGCCCCGGCGCAGCTGACCCGGGTGGGCAGCGTCTTGGGAACCCCCGCCTACATGTCTCCAGAGCAGGCTGCTGGGGATGAGCTTAGCCCCGCGTCCGACGTGTACGGTTTGGGAGCCGTTCTGTATGAGCTCGTGTTGGGTCGCGCCCCGTACCAAGGAGATTCCGACGCCGCCCTTGAGCAAGCGCGATCTGGCTCGCTGCGCCCGGTGGCGGAGCGTGTCCCGCAGGTGGCTCCTGAACTCGCCGCCATCGTGAACAAGGCGACGGCACGCGACGCGTCCGCGCGCTACCCAGACGCCGCTGCGCTGCTAAAGGACCTGCAGCGATTCGCCGACGGCGGCCTGGTAACAGCCCATTCGTATTCGCTCGGGGCGCGACTGCTGCGCGGCTACCGACGACGCCGCGCGCTCGTCTGGGTGAGCGCTGGAGCGCTGGTGGTACTGGCCGTCACGGCAGCTGTCAGCCTCTTGAACATCGTCGACGCATCACGAGCTGCCCAGCGCTCCGAGGCGGCCGCGATCGCCCAGCGAAATCGAGCCGATTCGCAGCGTCTTCTGTTGATGGAGCAACTCGCGACTCGCGCCGCGGACGACGACCCTACGGCGGCGATCGGCTGGATCAAGCGCTTGCTGGACGCTGGACGCCCAGCCGCCCAACTCGCACTGCTTGCAGAATCGGCGGTGAGTCGCGGGGTTGCGCGGCACGTGTTGCGGCCCGCCAAGATGAGTCCCGCGACAACCGTCGCGGTGCTGCGTGGGTACGAAGCCGTCACAGGGCACGCCGACGGGCGCCTAATCTACTGGGGACCACGCGGCCAGCGGGCGCAGCTGAACCTGGGCGACCGCGTCGTGATGCTGCGCTCCAGGGGCGACCGCCTCGTCGCGATCACGCGAGACGCAACGGTGCACCGTATTCGTGGCGCGGGTACCGAGCACGATCGCCAGCCGCTCGGGCCGCCGCGAACGCTGGCCGCACGCTCGCTGACGCGCTGCGATGTATCGTCAGACCTGCAGCTGGCAGCCTGTGTCAGTGCCCCAGACTACATCGTCTATGTGGCGCGGCCAGGCAGGGTCGACGCGTTTCCCGGACACACGGCGGACGTGAATGCCATCAGCTTCAGCGACGATAACCGAGTGCTCGCGACCGGCGGCGACGACCAGACGACGCGACTGTGGTCGCTTACGGGAGGCGTGCACCAAACGTTCGAGGACCACACAGCCCAACTCGTGGACCTCGCTCTGAGCTTTGACGGACGCCACATCGCGTCGTGCGGCCGCGACCGGGTCGTGCGGATCCGCGACCTGTTAACCGACTCCACACGCAGCCTCGAAGGGCACACGCATGCCTGCTGGCGCGTGGCCTTCGGACCTCGCGCCGAGGTCCTGTACTCAGCCGGCTTCGATCGGAACGTCTTCCAATGGAACGTGGCGAGCGGCGCCAAGCGCCGGCTCGGGGTACTGACGGACAACCCCACGCAGTTAACGGTATCGAGCGATGGCAAGCACCTCGCGGTCAGCCAAAACGCTGCCCAAATCGCGCTCTTTCATCGCGGAACGGAGGGTTACCGCACGCTCATCGGTCACGCGGCGAACGTGACCGACGTCGCCATGCCGGACGGGTCACGACTAGTGTCATCGTCGGACGACGGCAGCGCTCGTGTCTGGCGATTTGCCACCAACGGCGCGGTGCTGGGATCACACCACGACACCGTCGTCGACGTGGCGATCTCACCCGATGGCGCGCGCGGTGCCAGCCTCGGCTACGACGGAGCCGCCCGAGTCTGGAACCTAGACGACCGAAGCCTAGTTGCGACCTACCTAACCGGCAGCGCGATCTCCGGACCCGCGTTCGCCGGCGATCGTCTCTTCATCCCCCACGCGGACGGCAGCGTCACCGTGCGGCAGCAGTCAGCCGACGACTTCAAACTGCTGCCGGCCAGCGCCGCGACGTGCGCTCGACATCGGTGCGCGCTAAGCGTCTCCGATGACGGCGTCACTGCCGCGATGACCCGGCGTGACTCCGGCATCACCGACGTGTGGGCGGTGCCGACCCGCAAGGTTTCGAGACTGGCCGGTCCAAAGCGGACAAGCCCGGCTCACTTCGCTGGAAACGCGGAGTTCTACGTCTGCACCCGGGACGGCTCGGTCTACCGGCACCGAATCGGGACGCGATCGGTCGAGCGAGTGTCGAAGATACGGCTGACCGGCGACCTGCCGCAGCGAATTCTAGCTGCGGCGCCTGGTCAACTGGCGACGCTTTCCGGTTCCCACGTGCAGCTGTGGAACACCGAGACCGGCGAAGTTCGAACGCTGTCGCGACGCGTCCGGACGCCGTGGAGAGGCACGTTCAGCGCGGACGGGAAGTGGTTCGGGCATGGCGGGTTCGACAGCCGCGCCCACCTGTACTCTACGCGCGACGGTTCCGAACGCACCCTGCATGGGCATCGCGGCGCCGTCGGGTTGGTCGCGTTCTCCGCCGACGGGCGACGGTTCTTCACGGGCGGCGCCGATCGGCAGCTGCGCCTGTGGGCAGTCGAGGGCGATCACTCCGCGGCTGTGTACGGGCACCAGCTGTTCGTACTGGGCGTGGCCGTCGCGACAACGCCGGCGGGTATCCAACGCGTCCTGACGTCCGACGACAGCGGGGAGATCCGCGTCTGGAACTTCACCGCGCCCAGCGACCGCGACGGACTGGTGCGCTGGCTGCAGCGCCGAACGTCCGCGGAAGTGAACTTCGACCAGCCCGTCGGCACGCCGAACCGGGCGCACGAAAACGCCGGCGGACAACCCTAGCGAACGGAAATTACTTCGAGTTCGCGAAGCGCTCCGCGCAGGCGCAACTCGACGGTGTCGCCGGTGCGGGTGCCGATCAAGGCGCGGCCGAGCGGAGCCGTCGGGGTCAGTAGCTGAATCTCCCGCTCCTCAGCCTTCACACGGGTCCCGCCGCCCGCCGGTGCCACCAGGTAGTGGTGCACGCCGAGCTCCGATTCGACGTCGACCAGCGCGCCGATGGCGATCGGGCTTTCGTCGGTAAAATCCGGCAAGTCCATGTGTCTGAGAAGCTGCACTCCTGCCGTGAGTTCAGCCACGCGCTCCGCCTGACCGCGCGCCAGGTAGCTCGCCTCGAGGCCGCGGGTGTCTTTATCATTTTCCGCGCGGCTTTCCTCATGCACCGCTTCGGCGCGCGTGGCCTCTGCGCGACGTCGCATCTCGTCGAGTTCCGCTAACATCGCTTCAACAGCCGCGGTTCGAATGGCCTGTTTGTTCACGCCGCAGAACCGTGGGTCGCCAACCGTACGAAGTCGACCACCGGGATGTGGCGGCGGACTGCCGCGGCGGATTGGGCGTGTTCGTGGGCCACCGCTGCCATCATCGCGCAGTCGCTCACGCCCAACATCGCCGCGTGTGCCGCGTTCTGCGCGACGACCGGCGCGGCGTCTGGCTCATCGACGACCGCCAGCGCGCTCGCGATCGCTTGAACGGCGGCAGCGATCGTCATGTCGCTGGGTTCCAGCTGCTCGAAGTACCGGCGTTCGGTACGGCACGCGTCTGCCGTACCTCCGCTGAGCCATGCCGCCAGGGTTTCGAGGGCCTGGGCTGGGCGCCGCTCCGATTCTGGGAACCAGGGCAGTACCGTGCGGGCGATCTCGAGCGACGCGGCGCCGATCCCGTGGTGCGACAGCCCACCTCGCGCGGCGATGCCCAGCAGCCAGTCCCCGCGCGGGCACTCGGCGAACGCTTGCTCGAAACCGACGCCATACGGGCGCGCCCACGTCACCAGATCGTGGTGGGCCTGATTATCTCGGAGCCAATCGCTAACGGTTGTCTGCGGAGTCATCATCACGACTGCGCCATGATATCGAGTTAGCCGTGAAAGACGAGCCTGACCTCGCCGGTAGGTACGAGATCGACCGCGCTCGGATCGATCCATATTACGTCGAGCGCTTCGTGCAACTGTCAGCAGACGACGACACCCACGCATTTCTGCGCCACTGCAAGACAGCCCGCGCGTCTCGCCTGCGGGGGCTCGCCCACAGCGCGCTAACGTTCGTCATGTCGCACTACGATGCCAACGGATGGCTTGATCTGTACCCGCTATTCGTTCTGTCGACGGGCGGCTGGCGCACGCTACTCGGTGAAGGTGACGCTTCGTTGGGCCATCTCGTCGACGTCGGTGCCGGCAATGGCGACGTCACCGACACACTTCGGCCTTTGGCGCGGAGCGTCCGCGCCTACGAGACATCGCGCGCGATGGCACGCCGGCTGCGACGCCGCGGCTATCCGACCAGCACAGCGGACGTCACGCGCACAGGCATCGCGGCCGGCGCGGACGGCGTCGACACCGTGGCGCTGCTCAACGTTCTGGATCGATGCGCCCGACCGCGTACTCTGTTGAAGCGCGTCGCCGAGAGTTTTTCAACCGATGCCGGTCGACTCCTCTTGAGCCTTCCACTGCCCTTGAAACAGTGTTTTTACGACGGCGCAACAAGCCGCGAACCGCTGGAAGCGTTGGCGTTCGCCGGCGACTCGCTGGAGCTGCAGTGGCCACAGCTCGCCGGCTTGCTCGGCACCGAAG
>JAUIKB010000464.1 GCA_030430975.1 Polyangia bacterium | reverse complement strand
GTTCGTGAAGCCATCGACCGTGGACGAACACAGCGTGGAGCATCGTCCAGCGAACCTCCGCCAGCCGACGCCAACTCAGCCTCGGCGCACAAGCCGACCGAGCGGAGCCACCATGTCACGTGACGCCATCGCCAAGCAGCAAGCAGCGTTGGTCGAACGCCTGCTCGACGACTCGCTCGCGCCACCGGACGATTTCGACCAAGCCGGGCTGTGCGCAACCCAACGAGTCTTGCGTCACAAGGCAAGCCACGCCGAACCCAATACTGAACCCAACACCGAACCGCCGAAAACGCGACCACGGAAACCATGGTGGAAACGTCTTGTGAACTGGGGGGACGCGTAAACCAGTTCACCGGACCTCAGGCAGAGATCGAAAACGGAGCAATTGCAGACTGCTAAACCAGGCGCAATCTACGGCCGAGACGCCTATTCTAGCACCAACGCCGCGGCGCCGCGGCTACGGTCGCGCCGCCGGACAACCCTGACGCAACGTCCGGTGAACTGGTTTACGCGTCCCCAGGATTCACTTCGCTACCGGTCGACGTTGATCAGCCCGCGCAGCCCCACGAAGTACGCCTGGGTCGCAGGAACGTCGTACCCGAACATCTTTTGGATGTAGCCAAGCTCGACGGCCAAATGATCCGTCACGAGAAAATACGGAAGCAGCCCCAGAGCGAAGCGCGCCGAACGGATGCGGTCATTCTGCCGCGTGAGTTCGGTGTCGCCTGGTTGCGGCAGCGCTTGCGGACTGTAGGCGTTGTCGAAGCGCGCATCGAAGCGCTCGGTCATGTCACCCTCGATGTACGGACCGAACTTGAAGCCGGCCTTCCACGGCAACAGCCACTTGTTCGCCTTGAAGTGTCCGAAAATCGAAACCGCAGCTGTCGCGTTCTTATCTTTCGAGAACGTGCCGCTCCCGAAGAACAGCGTGGTCTCGAAATCGAACCAGTTGGTCATGTGCGTGCCGGCCTGCAGGCCACCTGACACATAGTCAACGCGCGGATTGGCGAACTTTCGCAGATTGACGCCGATCGGTATCGAGCTTCTCAGGTACAGGCCGAGCGCAAAGTCGGCCGTGTGGATGAGTGCACCCGATACGGTCGCCGTCGTCACGGCACCGGAATCGGAGGCGTAGAATTCGCACTCGCCGTTGCCGAGATACTCGGCTCCTCCCGAGCACTCTGGGACCAACTGGGTCGCGGTCGATGAGCCTTCCGGTTGAACTTGCCAAACGCTGGGGTCATTTCGTTCCGCTCCGGTTCGGAAATAGACCGCGTCAAGACGCGTCGAGAAGAACTTGAACGGACCGAAGTTGCCCCACGTATACCCGACGCCCAGCTTGTACTCCTGCCACGGTGGCGGAGACTGAAAGGACGCTTGGTTGCCGTTCGGTTCGTACTTGCCACGCTCCAACGTCAGCTGTGCGTTCACGTCGAGTTCGCCCGGATGTCCGCCAACCGGCGTGTCGACGAACGCCCGGGCGGTGACGCTGGTCGACAGCACGATCATCATTGCGGTTGAGATGGTCAGCCGCTTCGTAGCAATCCTCATAGCGCTAGTATTGCGGGCTGGGCGAAACGGTTTCCGAAAACTTCTGCGGCGCCGAAACAGCTGACATTTCACGTCGATTCGCGGTCCTCCGAGCGACTGAGACGCGATCTGCTAGAATCCCGCCCATGAACAAGCTCGGCCGGTATCTCGGATTGCTCGGATGCGTTATGGCGCTCAGCGCGGTGGGCTGCTCGTCCGACGACGAAGCAAGCTCCGGTAAGAGCATCGCGCAGCTGTGCGCCGATGCGTGCAAGAAGGACGTCTGCCAAGTCGGCGCCACGTGTGAGGCCGACTGCAAAGCAACTCAAGGCTCGAGCCAGGAACGCGCCGAATGCTACGCGGCGGCCGCCGACTGCGCCAAAGCCAAAGCGTGCGCGGATCCGCCAGCGGGCGGTTGGTAAGCAGTGCGCCGCGCGGCAACGCTTGCTGCGGCGCTCGCCCTCGCCGCCTGCGGTGACGACGGAGGCGGCGGAGGTGGCGTGTCGATCGAAGGCGGCGGGGCGACAGGATCCGGAGCGACCGGCAGCGGCGCGGCGGCCGGCACGACCGGCGGCGGTAACGGCGGAGCGGGACCTGGCGGCACGGGACCGGGAGGCACCGGGGGCGCGACGGGGGGAAACGGCGGCGCGGGTGGCACCGTCGGCGGCGCGGGCGGCAGCATTGGCGGAACCGGCGGCGCGCCATCCGATGGCATCGCTCCGGCCGACACCGTGCCAGGCGCGAGCCTCGCGCAAGATGGCAACAACGCCGTCGCGTTGGGCGCAGGCGAAAACGCCATTTACCGTGTAGATGTTGGCGCCGGCGAACACGTCGGCTTTCTACTCGACTTCTCGCCGACGGGCGCCGACGTGGTGATGTACGTCGATCGCTACGACGGCTCGATGCCGGACGAACTCGGCCTGACGGATGCTGGACCCGGCGTGCGAGCGCTGGCCGTCTTCGAACCGTCCGGCGCGCCACGCACCCATTGGGTTCGGGTCGAAGCGCAAGAGGCTCTCAGTGGAGACTTGGTCGTCACGCGGACGCCATTTGCCGACGCGGCGACATGCAGCGGCGACTGCGATCGCTTGATGCAGATGCCTCTGCCCATCGACCCTGCGATCGACGGCTATGACTGGAACCCGAGCACTGTGATGCGGTACTGGTTCGGTCGCCGCGACCTGATCATGGCCGTCCGCCACGCCGGCCAGGTCATGTCGCAACAGGGGTTCGTGCCGTTCTTTCCCGAGGACTTCTCGCAATGGAACGGCGAGACCCCAGGCATCGATGTCGGTTCGCCTCGCCACGCTTCGCACCAGCGTGGCAAAGACGTGGATATCTCGCTTTACGGCGAAGATGGCCAGGCGTTCTGGCGTTCGTTTTGCTCGATCAAGACCGACAGCCAGCCATCGAGCGTCGATGGCGACGGCACCGGCCGCGAGTGCATCGACGGAACCGTGTCGGGCTACGACGGTCAGACCAACGCGCGGTTCTTTGCACCGATCTTCGCTACTGGGCGAGTGACGCACTCGTTCCTGGACGAGGAACTGATCGAACAGACGATCCCAGGCGCGGCGGCCGCCGCTACGGCCGGGCAGATCGACGGCTCGCTGGTACCGCTTTATTCGGACGGCAAACATCTGCAGCACTGGCCGAACCACGACAATCACATCCATGTGCGCATGTCCGAGGCGCCCTACGGCACGAACGGAAGTCTGATCGTTTCCGACGACGACTTCCTTCCGCCGTAAGGTCCACTGCACCCGAAACGCGGCCGTCACGGATGCGCAGCGTGGGCGCTTTACTGCGCGGTCCCGAGCGAAGTCGGCGTTACTGCGCGGGACGATGCCGAGCGAAGTCGGCGTTACTGCGCGGGACAGTGCGACTCGGCGTTACTGCGCCGGACGATCAAGTCCCGTCTACTGGTTTACGCGTCCCCACAGTTCACGGCACCCAGTCACGCTTACTCGGGCGGCGTCTCGCATTTGTAGGCAGTACCCGTCATCGTGACGGAGGTGGTCGTCCCGTCGCCGCTGCCGAGCTGGGGCGGATCGTGCTGGACGAAGTTGCCGCCCAGATCGGCCGCCTTGTTGCGCAGGTCGTTGAGGGCGTACTCGATCAGGTCTTCGTTGGAGACGAGCCCGCCGCCGAACGTGCCGCCGCCTTTACCGGTGATGTACTGAAGTGTTTTGCAACCAGGCGGGGGCGGGTTGCGACCAGCCGCAACCTTGGCGCCGCCAGCCGTGAGATCGGCGGTCTTGCAGCCGGTCGTCATCGCGCAGGCACCGATCGCCAGCGCCGCAGTTGCGATTTGGGTCGTTAGCTTTTTGACTAAGGGTAAGTTCATGGTGATCCTCTGCGGGTTGATACGCACATCCCTAACACGTCTTCCTCGTTGGACGTCCGCCCGCGCGTTTTGTTCGTCGAGATGCGCGTTTGACCACCGACGCGTGGGCGCGGTTGGGTTGGCGTGCGGTGGTTCACACCGGCACCGGTAACCGTTGTTCACGCATGGCGCGCTCGTTTCTATGTGCCGCAATCCTCAAAAAACGCCAATCTTTTTGGCTGTATTGCGGGTAAGCGCCGCACCGAGCGGGCGCGGGCCGTCGGTGTACCAGTGGGCACGAAACGCATCTCGAACGACGGCTTCCGCTAATTTACCACGCGGTGAAAATCCCCACTCGGCTTCCTGCGACATGTCGTCCGGATCCGCATAGAAGCGCCACACGAAAAAACCCGCAAACCAAGACTGATCAAGCATGGGCGAGATGAGCGCCTCGTACGCATCCGCCTGGGCCTGCTCGTCGACGACCACGTCCTTCATATGGTCTGGCCATTCCCAAGGCTTGATGGCCGGGTCCTTGCGGGTCGTGTAACCGATCTCGGTGAACAGGACGGGCTTTCGCCAGGCGGCAGCTAACTTACCGACGCGTTCGGCGATCTTCGCTCCGCCGAGTCGCAACTGTTCGACACCCGCTCCGTCCTTGTCCGCAAGCGGATAGAACGCGTTGATGCCGATCACATCGAGGTCACCCAAGATGACGGTGTGCTCTACATCGTCCCAGTTCGCCGCATAGGTAAGCGGCCCGCTGTAGACGCCCCGCACCGCCTTGATCACCCGTTGAAAACTCGGTGCGCGATTGGTCGTGACCCAACTTCGAAGCTCGACTCCAACACTGAGCAGGTCGACGTGGGTTTCCTCGGCGAGCGTTGCCCAGGTCAGGACGAAGCGCTGATAGCTCTGCTGCCACGCCTCCCAGCCCTCGTCGGTCTTCGGATCGATCAACGCGCGCCAGCCGCCTGTTTCGACCCAGAGATGGGGCACCAGCATGACCCGGAGCCCGCTGGCGTGCGCCTGGTCGATAGCGCGCCGCAGCGCCTCACGATTCTCCTCGAACGGCTTTTCGAACGTCAGGTCAACGCCGGTCGAGTGCAGGTCCCAGACCCGCCCGAACGGAGTCAGGCTCACCCAGGTTCCACCAAGGCGCACCACCTCGTCGACCGTGCGCTGGTACGGGTCCGAACCGTACCCCTTGTTCGGATGCAGCGACGATTCGATCGGTCCGACCGTAATGCCTCGCACCGGGCCGCCGCCGAACGGCAGGCGAAACGGGGTTTGGGGTGCCGGGCGCTCAATCGCCACAGCGCTCGGATTGGTCGCGGGGGTCGCTGGCTTCGGCTCGCCCCCGCATGCCGCCGACGCCGCCGCAAACAGCAACGCCAAGGCCGGCCTCGGCTTAACCATACAGCCGCCGGTATAGGTCCGCGAGCGCGACTTCGGTTACCTCGGCGATGGTACCGAACACGGCCGCGGCGCCGCTCGCCTCGAGCGCACTGCGTGGATAGCTGT
>JAUIKB010000463.1 GCA_030430975.1 Polyangia bacterium | reverse complement strand
GCGAACCGGACCGTCGCGCCCAGGTACACCGCGGCGTTGGCCGACGCGCTGAACGTCATGCTTGGAACGATGACCTCATCGCCGGGACCGATCCCAAGGGCCGCATACGCGGCGTGCAGTGCCGCGGTCCCGCTGGAAACCGCAATCATGTGGGGCGCGGTCGTCAGCTCCGCGAGTGCGCTCTCGAATTCCGCGACCGCGGGTCCCGTCGTGAGCCAGTCGCCTTCGAGCGTCGCCGCGACGGCCGCGACGTCCTGCGCGGAAACACTTTGACGTCCGTACGGCAGGAACGGTGAATCACTCATGCGTTAGTCCTGAAACGGGGCGATCATCTCCCGTAGACCCGCTTCGTCCAGCCACTGTGTGTTGGAGGCGGAGTCGTACTCGAAACCGCGCGGAACGGGTTTGCCGCCTTCGCCGCGGTCTTCGCGTGACCACCATGCGAAGTGCGGTTCAACGACGTAGTGGTTGTCGAACTCGAACGTGCTGCGCGCGTCGTCGGCAGAAATCATCACCTCGTGCAGCTTCTCGCCTGGACGAATGCCCGTCTCGACCAACTCGCAGTCGGGCCCGATGATCCGCGCCAGGTCGACGATCTTCATACTGGGGATCTTCGGTACGAAGATCTCACCGCCGGTCATCATCTTCAGCGCCAGCATCACCAGATCCACACCCTGGTCGAGCGTGATCCAAAATCGGGTCATTTCCTTATCGGTGATCGTCAGACGGCCGGATTCACGCATCTTGATGAAGAGCGGCACCACGCTTCCTCGACTGCCGATCACATTTCCGTAGCGGACGACCGAAAACCGCGTAGGAGCCGCCCCGGTGTATGAATTGCCAGCCACAAACAATTTGTCACTGCACAGCTTCGTGGCGCCGTACAGGTTGACGGGATTACACGCCTTGTCCGTGGACAGAGCGACGACCCGCTCGACACCTTGTTCGATCGCAGCTTCGATGATGTTCTGAGCGCCCAGGACATTGGTCTTGATGAACTCGAATGGGTTGTACTCAGCCGCAGGCACCTGTTTGAGCGCAGCCGCGTGAATCACCACGTCGATGCCGTGAAACGCCTGGCGCAGACGGTCTTTGTCACGGACGTCACCCAGGAAATACCTAAGCTTCGACTTATGCTCGGCGAAGCGTGGGTCGAACGACATCTCATGCTGTTTTAGCTCATCGCGACTGAACACAATCACTCGCTGTGGCGAGTGATGCTTCAACAACGTGGCGATGAACTGCTTGCCGAACGAACCGGTGCCGCCGGTAATCAGGATCGATTTGTCGTCGATAGATTCCATCATAGGCCCTTCAGGCTCAGGCTAAAGAGCGCGGAGCCTACGGGCCCGGATCCAGCACGTCAACCGCCATTGAGCACGCCGCTCAGGCTCCGGGCGCGGACTGGCGGCACCCGGTGTGGGCGTGGGGTACAGTCGCTTCATGCCGTCGACGCTCCCAATCGCTCTGATCCCCGCCCGCGGCGGTTCCAAGCGAATCCCCGGTAAGAACATTCGTCCCTTTGCTGGTGTGCCATTGCTGGGTCGGTCCATCTCTGTTGCGCTCAGTGCGAAGGTATTCAGCCGCGTGATCGTCTCGACGGACGATCCCAAGGTCGAGGAGGTCGCGGTGGAATACGGGGCCGAGGTACCGTTTCGGCGCCCGGCAGAAATCGCGAATGACTCCGCCCCCACCGACGCCGTGCTGCAGCATGCACTGGACTGGCTGAGCGACCGAAACGAGCTGCCGAGTCAGCTATGTTGCGTGTTCGCCACCGCGCCGCTGCTTGAGGCCGAGGCGCTACGGCGCGGCCTGGAGCTGCTGGTCGAGCACGATGCCGCCACCGCACTAGCGGTTACCACCTTTCACTTTCCGATCCAGCGCGCCCTCCGCTCGACGCCAGCGGGCCGCTTAGTTATGCGAGAACCCGAGCATCGCCTGACCCGGTCACAGGACCTGGAAGAGCACATGCACGACGCCGGTCAGTTCTTTTGGATCGACGTGGCCAAATACCGCGCCTGTGGCGCTATCTACAACGACAACATGGTGCCGGTAGCGCTGCCGCCTCACCGAGTCCAGGATATCGACACCGAAGCCGACTGGACCCGCGCGGAACTGATGTGGGAGGCTCTCAACCGGCAGAGCGGCGGCCGAGACTGAACGGCCTGGTCGAAGTGCTGAATAGGAATATCTGTGTCACTCCCCACCATCACCATCGCTGGCCGTCCTATCGGTCCCGGCCACCCGTGCTACGTCATCGCTGAGGTCTCGGCCAACCACAACCAAGATTTCGAAAAGGCCAAACAGCTGGTTCGCGTCGCAGCTGAAGCCGGTGCGGACGCCGTTAAGCTTCAGACCTACACCGCTGACACGATCACGCACGATATCCAGAACGAGCACTTCCTGATCAAAGGCGGAACGCTGTGGGATGGAAAGTACCTGCACGAACTCTACCGAGAAGCGTACACGCCCTGGGAGTGGCAGCCCGAACTTCGCAAACTGGCGCTTAGTCTGGGCATCGAACTCTTCTCGTCGCCGTTTGACGCCACGGCAGTCGACTTCCTCGAAAGGATGGACGTGCCTGCGTACAAGGTGGCGTCGCCGGAACTCATCGACCTGCCGTTGATTCGGAAGATAGCGGAGACCGGCAAGCCCGTGATCATGTCCACCGGCATGGCAACGCTAGGTGAGATCGACGAGGCGATGCGAACCGCGCGCGACGCCGGGCTCCAGGAGATCGCGCTTCTCAAGACTAACAGCGCGTACCCTGCGCCACCGGGCGAAATGCACATCAGGACCATCGAGCACCTGTCTGCGGCTTTCGGCGTGCCGGCCGGACTGTCAGACCACACGCTGGGCTACGCCGTCGCCGTAGCCGCAGTCGCGCTCGGAGCGACTATTGTGGAAAAACATTTCTGCTTAACCCGTGACGAGCCGGGGCCTGATAGTGCGTTCTCCATGGAACCCCAGGAACTCGCCGACATGGTCACCTCGATACGCCAGGCCGAAGCCGCCATCGGCACCGTGCGCTACGAGATCACCGAAAAGCAAATCGCGAATCGTGCGTATCGCAAATCGCTCTTCGTGGTGGAAGATGTCGCCGCAGGCGAACCATTTACGAATAAAAACGTGCGGTGCATTCGGCCCGGCAGTGGGCTCCACCCGCGCTATCAGGAGCAAGTCATCGGCGCCCGTGCAACGCGACCGATCGCACGCGGTACTCCCCTAGCCTGGGACTTGGTAATGCAGGCCGACTAGCCGGCGACGACATCGATGCTAGCGAATTAGATCCTCGACCAGCTCGCGCGAGAGGTCGGCGATACCGTCGATCGTCACGTGGGCACGATGCGACGCGGGCATCTTCAGCACGCGGTGGGGTCCCTGTAGAACCTGGACCGTTCGATACCCGAGCGGCTTAATACCGACGAAGTCCTTGCGGGGATTGTCGCCCACATACACGATTCGGCCAGGGTCACATCGCTCGCGTTTGCGGATCAACTCGAAGCAGTGCGGCGACGGTTTGGAATGCCGCCAGCCATAGCTGGACGTGAAGTACGCTCGGTCGATGAAGCGTTCGAGTCTCAGCGCTTTGAACTTTGACCGTTGCACACGGTGATTGCCATCCGTCACGACATAGCGAGGTCCGCGACAAAATCGCTGGAGACATCGCCGCGCATGGATCGGCAACGCCAGTCTCGGCGTGTGCGTGCGGTAGTTCGTCAAACACGCCTGCACCTCTTTTCGGGTGTACACGCCGAGCTCGCCAAGGACGTCGTCGAACACGCCGTCCCGGCCCGCGCGCAGCCGTTTCATTAACTTGCGGCGCACGGACAGCTCCGAAAAACCGTGTCTGTGCGCCAGAAAAGCTGCCACCGATCGGTAGCCGCTTTCAACGAAATCGAGCTCGCGATACAGCGTATCGTCGAGATCGAACACCATCACTGGCTCAAACGACATGATCGGCTGGGGCGCGTACCATCCGCAGTTCACGCGGCGTTGGGATGAACGGAAAGTCTTCGATCGACGAGTCGACATCGGTTTCGGCCAGATGCCAAACTAGCGACAGCAGTCCGGCCCGAAAACTCGCCGTCGACGCGCCACCAACCCGTGAGTTGCACTCGATCACGTGGCACTCGCCGTTGGACGACACCAACACCTGAAACACGGCGTGCCCGGTCAATCCGATCGCCTCACCGAGCCGCGTGCACAGTTCAGCGAGCTTCTCGTTCGGTTCGACGATTGTAACCTTGGACTCGCCGTTTACTACGGTTGCGCGACGCCGACACACCACGCCTCGGGCGACGTGCTTCCGATCGAAGTACGCGTCGATGCTCCATTCCACGCCCTCGATGTAGGGCTGGAAGATCACCGATTCCAACGTCTTTGCGTGCGCGGCTGCATCCTGCCGGCTCAGATTCAAACCCATCGTGCGCGCTCCCGCGCCGTAGCGGTCCTTCACAACGAACCTTTCGACATCGCTGAGTTCTGGTGCCTCCAACGTCGAGAAGGCCGGTATCACCGGAAACCCGTGTTCCTCTGAACCCAGCACCTGGGCGAACTTCAGCTTATCCAAACACGTTTCGACAGCCTCCGGGCTCGATACCATCACGGAAATTCCTGCAGTCGCGAGGTCCTTCTTACGCGCAGCGAAGAATGCTAGCTCCCCGTCCCGTGTCGGCACGATCACGTCGATGCCCTCTTTGCGACAGTAGGCGATGAGCGCTGCCGTCGTCAGCTCGCTCAGCCGGGGCATCGTCCAAAAAGCGTCGGTGAAGTGGCGCCCCGGCACTTGGTCGTCGACGTCCGCCCCTGTCACGCGCCCGCGCGTCCCGAAATGCGTAAACGCCTCGCGCACCGCCCAGACCAACGGAACCTTGGACGAGAGGCTCGTCAGCAAAACGTGTCGAGGGCGAAAGGGTTCGGCGTTTCGAGTCTGAAGTGGCACCAAACCGGGCTGTTCGAGCGCTAGCCGTTCGTCGTTAACCAGCCCGGGAATGGCGTCCTCGAGATCGGTCGTAGGTTGCCAGCCCGTGACCTCGGCGAACTTCGACATGTTCGCCTGCGACGCTTCCCATGGGATGTCGGATTCAACGTCCTCGGCGCGCATGTCCGGAAACTGGGAACGCAAGACCTCGAGGACTTCAGCGACCTTGCGAGCTCTTCCTCGACCGAGGTTCACCACGCCACTGGCTTGGCTAGCGCCCAGTCGCAACAGCCCCTCGGCCACGTCGCCGGCGAAAACGTAATCGAACAAGCCGTCGGTCCGAAACAGCTTCAGCGTCTCGCCGTTCAACAACGCACGAATCCATCGGGAAATAATATCGCGACTATACCTTCCGTATACACGAAAGATCCGCGCCGACACTGCTGAGAATTCCTCCGACTG
>JAUIKB010000462.1 GCA_030430975.1 Polyangia bacterium | reverse complement strand
CAGGGTGGAGCGGGCGGTTCGGCCGGAGACGGTGGCGCCGCCGGAGCATCGGGCGGGAGCGCGGGGTCGGGCGGGAGCACGGCCGGCTCCGGCGGAAGCGGGGGCGTGCCGTACGTACAGCCGGAGAGCTTCAAGTTGCGGCCCGGCGTCGAGATCGTGACGGTCACCGACGCAACAGAAGACGACGAACTGACGCTGACGAACGCTGCCGGCGAGCGATTGATGACGATCATCGCCGATCGTTTCGGTCAGGCGCATTTCGCCTACGTGCCCGAAGAGTACCTGAAGGTTGATTCGGAAAACGGTACGGAAATACCGACCACCGAGGGTACGACGCTCCGGCCCGGCGACGGCTACGTCATCACCAACGACTCAACGGATCCGCCAGAAGCCTCCGAGCCGTTTCGCGTGCTGGCGATCGACGAGCATCCGGATCCGAAGACCTACGATGGGCAGACGCTCGAAGCGGAGTCTTATGGCTTGCTCGACGCGCAGAATCCGTCCGAACCCGAAACCGGCTTCGGCTACATCACGATGCGCGACGGCGTTCAGCTCAGCGTGATGGTGCGGCTCCCGGAGCCGGGGCTGTACGGTGATGGTCCGTACCCGACCGTCATCGAATACTCTGGATACTCGCCATCCCGTCCCGACGGCATCGAGCCCGGTTCGCAGATCGCCACGCTGCTCGGCTACGCTACGGTGGGCGTGAACATGCGCGGCAGCGGCTGCTCCGGCGGCGTGTTCGACGTGTTCAGCGCGGCGCAGCAGGCCGACGGCTACGACATCGTCGAGATCATCGCGCGCCAGCCTTGGTCGACCGGCAACGTCGGGATGGTCGGGCTTTCGTATTCAGGCATCGCGCAGCTGTTCGTCGCTCACCTACGTCCGCCGAGCCTCGCGGCGATCACGCCGCTGAGCGTGT
Organism: Polyangia bacterium; assembly: GCA_030430975.1. Classification (GTDB taxonomy): domain Bacteria; phylum Myxococcota_A; class Polyangia; order Polyangiales; family Polyangiaceae; genus JAUIKB01. The sequence goes on along the minus strand of JAUIKB010000462.1, from coordinate 4,470 downwards.
TGGCGGATGCGTGGGGCGAGCTGTGGCCCGGCGGTATCTACAACGATGGGTTCACCCGTCAGTGGCTGGCTGAACGCGACCGCCAGGCGTCGTCCGGTGGACAGAGCTGGACCGACAAGCGGGTTGCCGCGGGCGATCAAACGTGCGCGAAACACCAGGACCTTCGCAATCAGAACATCCAGTTTGAGACGTTCTTCAAACAGCTCGAGTTCTATCCGCCGGAGGCAAAAGACCGAAGCCTTCCGACGTTGGTGCCTAAGGTGGACGTCCCGGTGTATCTAACGGGCGCCTTCCAAGACGAGCAGACCGGTGGCCAGTACGGCAACATGCTCGACAAGTTCACGTCGACCAATGTGCGCAAGTTCACCATGTTCAACGGTCGCCATCCCGATGGCTACAGTCCGCTCGTCCTGATGCGGTGGTACGAGTTCTTGGAGTTCTACGTAGCGAAGCGCGTCCCCAAGCTGCCTCCGGTGGTGCGCGCCTTTGCGGGGCCCGAGTTCGGCAAGCAGTTCGGCGTCGACGGCTTGATGCTTGAGCCCGATCGCTTTCCAGAGTTTACCCAGGACGATTACGCCGCGGCGCTAGCGAAGTACGAAGCCGAACCGGAGGTGCGGATCCTGTTCGAAAACGGCGCGGGCGGCAGCGAGCCAGGTGCGCCGGTCAACCGCTTCGAACAGTCGTTCTCGACGTGGCCGCCAGCGGAGGCCGTAGGCAAAAGCTTCTATCTCGAGGCGGGCGGCGTGCTAGCGGATGCCGAGCCGACCCAACTAGGGATCGATCTGTTCGAGTTCGACGCGGACGCTGGCGACAAGACGTTCTTTGGTCCGAAGGGTTACCAGCTGTTGGTGCCGCTGTGGGACATCGACTGGCAGCAGCAGCCCGCCGGTAAGAGTCTGTCGTACGTGACGAGCCCGCTGACCGAGGACGTCGTCGTGGCGGGCCCGAGCTACGCCGAGCTGTTTTTTGCGAGCGAGGCCACCGATGCGAATGTGCAGGTCACGGTCACCGAAGTGCGCCCCGACGACACCGAGTTCCTCGTGCAGTCAGGCTGGCTGCGGATCGGCCACCGCAAGGTCGACACCGATGCGTCCGATACGTTCCGTATCGAGCGGACGTTCGCCAAGACCGACTATCAGCCGCTCACCCCCGGCGAGTTCGTCAACGCCAAGGTGGCGTTGCCGCCGGTGGCCCATGCTTTCCGCGCCGGGTCACGGCTGCGCGTGGTGATCTCGACGCCCGGTCGCGACCACGGCACGTGGGAGTTCGAGAATCCCATGTACGCCAGCGTCGCGCCGACCCATCGCGTTGCGCACGGCCCAGGCCAGGCGTCGCGGCTGTTCGTACCGGTCGTCGATGGCGTGCCGGTCGCCTCGGGCCTACCCGACTGTCCGTCGCTGCGCGGGCAGCCGTGCCGGACCTACGTGCCGAGCGTCAACACCAGCGAGTGAACGAAGTCACTGACGCTCGACGAAGCGCCGACGGCCTGACAGCCGCAGCCTGAATCGTCACCGGGTTGAAAGCGGGAAACCTGGTTGGTCGTGCCGCCGGTTGCGGTCGTGCCGCCTGCGCTCAGGCCAGCGGTGCCGCCGTTACCGGCCGTCGCGCCCCCGCCCGCGCCTCCCGCGCCGATGCCCGCGCCTCCTGCGCCCGCCTGTCCGGCTGCGCCCGCCTGTCCGCCGGAGCCGCTCGCGCCTCCTGCGCCGCTCGCGCCGCCGGAGCCGCTCGCGGCGAAACAATTCGACAGATGCGTTGAACGTGTCGCCGAGCAGTCGGTCGGCGACGCGCAGCTCGGTTCGTCCAGATCCGGCGGCTTACCTGTGGTGCCGACCGTGCTGGGGTTCGGGTACGCGACCGGCACGCTCTCCCAGCGCGCGGGGGTGCCCTGGGGGTACTCGACGTAGCCGAAGACCTTTTCCTGGTACGGCGACGAGCCGCCGACCGCGGGGTTCCAGACGCCGCGCGTCGAGCTGTACTTCGGGTTCGATGGGTTGTTCGTGTACGCCAGGCCGTTGTACGCCCACACAGCCGTGTACCAGTGCTCGACGATCGACGGCTGGCGATCGCCGACGCATTTCACGGCTCGCCATTTGCCGGCCAGGATCTGAGCGCCGGTCGCCAGGTTGTAGAACGGGTCCGACGCGACGCGCTGGCGGTCGTAATTGGGCGTCTCGCCGATGTGCATGCCGCTGGTGATCTGGCCGATGCCGTAGCCGCAGTCGAACGAGATGATGGTGCGCTCGGCGCCGCCGACTTGGTCTGCCGGACGGTCCGGGACGCAGAACTGCTGCCAACCTGATTCGGCGTGACCGATCGCTTTGAGGATCTCGCACGGGAACACCGGCGGCGCGTCGGTGACGGGTTTTGGCTTGTCGCATCCGGTCTTGATGTCCGAGATGTCGGGACCGTCGCCGGCCCACGCCGCGGGACCCTTGGCGACCTTGTCGAAGATCGCTTGCCACTCGGCGACCGTCGGATTCGTGCCCGGTGCCGCTTCGATCCCGCAGTCGCGATCGTTGGCAGAGCTCGATAGCGTGTACGACGGGCAGTACGCGAGCGCGCTCGACGTCACGAGGCATCCGGTCGCGCCGAACAGTCCGCTGCGGAGGAGGCGCCTCATGGCATGAACCCCACGATCGACACGCGGTGATCGGCCGGCGTGGGTACGACCAGGCGAGCCGCCGTCGCCGCCTGGACGACGGCGAGGCGCGGAAACGGCGTGGCACGCGAGCGTTCGAGTTGCGCCACTAGGGACGCGCTGGTGGCGCCGACTTCGACCAGCGTGCCGGCGCCCGGTCGGTTGAAGGTCAAGTCACCGCCGGGCAGAAACGCGGGGGCGAGCGTCAGATGCTGGGCGCGGTGCACCACGCGCCGCTTGCCGCTCGCCAGATCGAGTCGCTCGACCACCATGCCGCCTGTTTCGGAGCGATTGCTGTACAGCAGCGCGTCCCGGCTTGGGTCGACGGAAAAGTCGCGGGCGAATGCGGGGAGCCGTTCGACCAGCGTACGGACGCTGCCGGTATCGATGTCGACCGCGACCAAGTCGGCACCGCCGAACGCGACGCGATACACGATCGCCTCGTTGCGCAGCACGCCGCACAGGTGAGTCGCGTAGCCGTTGAATCGATGCACGGAGCGTCGTGCGCCGGTCGATAGCGCGACCACGTCGACGCTGAGCGCGTCGGTGCGCAGCCGACCCGCGGCAACCTCGGACGGCGTGAGCGACGGCCCGGGGTTGCCGGTTTCGATCACGATGCGGTCGCTGTCCACGGGATGGGGCACCGACGCATGCACGACGCTCGAGGCGAGCTGCTTCAGCTTGCCCTGGCGATCGAGGTGCAGGGCCACCGCGGCGAAGCTGTTGTCGCGGGAGCGCTCCCGGTCGAGCACCACCGCGAACGCGCCGCCGGGTAGCGGTCGGGCTTGTACGGAGCCGCCGCGCACATGGGCGAACGTCGCCAGGGGCTGGTTCGGCTTTGCGCTGTCGAGCGACTGCACGATGAGATGGGTCTCGCCGCTGTTGTAGCGGTTCGCGAGCAGCGCCAGCTTCGGTGCCGACGCTAGCGACGCGCGTTCGAGCGGCTTCGCGGCCGTCGCGACCGATGCCAGCTCCGTGGGTGCGGTGGGCGCTTGGTCGCCGCATGCGGTCGCAGCGGCGACGAGCAGGCCGAGCGCCACGCCGGTGATGAGTGCTCGCTTCACGCGGCTAGTATAGCAGGCTTAGGGCACGGGCACGCTGCGCGTCTCGGCTATCCACGCGAGGCGTTCGGCGGGCTCGCCGGATGCTTTGGCGACGGGGTCTTCGGCGAGCCAGCGGACGTATCGCACGTCCAGCGTCACGGTCGTGGTGTCCGCTTCGGCGGGAACATCCAGGGTGATCGCTCGGGTTTCGCGCGGTAACAACGTGGTGTCCGAATCGGGTGGTTCGTAGCGCTCGTCCAAATCGACCACGCGCCGAGCCACGTAGCGAGCGGGCGGGAGGGTTCCGACGCGGGCGAGCAATTCGACGGATCGATGGGGATCGCCGGTGGGCAGCCGATGTCCGGTCAGGTTGGCCAACTCGACGCGCAGCTGGACGCGCTCGGTGGATGTGCGCTTCACGCTTGTGATCTTCAGCGCGTAGGCGGTCTTTAGGAATGCGACATCCGCCGGACCGCGCAGCGCGTGGCTGCGTGCTGCGCGCTTGGGGCCCCCTGCGCCGACGGGGCGTTGTTCCCTTGGGCCTCTTTGGCGGCCGCGCGAGCCGCGGCGATTTGTGTCCAATCGACTTCGGCTGAGATGGTCACGGGCACACAAACCTGCGCACCGCGGACCAGGCGGAAGTTGAGCGTCTGCTGCGTTTGTGGCAGCGGAGCTTCGCGGTAGGTGTCGGTCTCGACCGGGCCAGCTGAGGTCGCATCAGAAGCTCCGCCGGCGGCGGTGCCACCTGCCGCGATAAAGGCGTCGACATCTTCCGGCATCAACTTGTTC
>JAUIKB010000461.1 GCA_030430975.1 Polyangia bacterium | reverse complement strand
GGCAGCTGCTTTTCGACCGGTTGAATCTTGTAGAGCAGGCGCATGGTGTAGAGCGCGCCGAGGGCCTGCGGCGACACCAGCGAGATCGCGGTACCGGTCTTTCCGGCGCGCCCGGTTCGTCCGGTGCGGTGTACGTAGTTTTCCGGCGACTCCGGAAAATCAAAGTTGATGACGTGCGTGAGGTGAGAAATGTCGATGCCGCGGGCGGCGACGTCGGTGCACACGAGGAACTTGAGCTTGCCCTCGCGAGTGGCGGCCATGACGCGCTCGCGATCGTTCTGAGACAGGTCCGCGTTGAGCCAGTCGGCGTCAAAACCGCGCTGATTGAGAGCTTTCGAAACGCTTTTGGTTTCTTTGCGGGTATTACAGAAGACGATCGCGCTCTCGGGCTTTTCGTATTCGATGATCTGCGCGAGCTCTGCGAGCTTGTCTCCGTGACTCAGGTACAAGAAATGGTCGATCTCGAGCGCGCCCACGTGGTCGCCGCTGAGCGTGACAAACTCGGGGTCCTTCAGCCGCGTTTCCGCCATCCGGATGACATCCCGGGGAACCGTCGCGCTGAACAACAGCGTCTGCTTGCGCTCGGGTAGCGCCTCCATGATCTCGTTGATCTGCGGCAGGAAGCCCATCGACAGCATTTCGTCGCTCTCGTCGAGCACGAATGTGCGGATCGTTTTGGGGTTGAGTGTCCCTCGTCGCAGGTGATCGAGCACCCGGCCGGGCGTGCCCACCACGATCGGTGCGCCGTCGCTCAGCGCTTGAACCTGTTTAGGCATCGGCGCGCCGCCGTACACCGCGACGATGTCGAAGCCCTTGAACTGCGCGAGTTGTTGGAGTTCCCGCGTCACCTGCAATGCGAGCTCCCGTGTCGGGCACAGGATCATGGCCTGGACACCTTTGCGGCTCTTGCGGACCAACGCGTCGATCAGGGGCAGGCCGAACGCGGCGGTCTTCCCGGTGCCGGTTCGAGCTTGGACGACCAGGTCGGCGCCCTTCGAGGCGGAGTCGAACACCGCCCGCTGGACGGGGGTAGGGTGCTCGTAGCCCATCTTCGCCAGCGCGCGGCGAACCTCATCTGAAAGATCGAGGAGGTCAAAGCTGAGGGGCGTGTCGGTTTCAGTATTGTCTTCGGACATGTTCCAAGGAGTCGGCAAAAGGATGCGGGCGCGCACCATGCCGCGCTCAGGCCATCCGGTCAATTGCGGGGTATGCCCCGCTTGCGGCACCCAAATTCAGCTATTTTGTGCGCAAGCGCTCGACTGAAGCCGCCGCCGCGCGGCGCTTCGGGGCCAGTCCGATCGCTTGAAGGCGGACGTGCCGTTCCTCGGCAAAGCGTAGGACTTTGACCTTCTCCAATGTCTTGAGCGCCTCGGGGTCGCTAGCGCACTGGCTCCGAATGCCACTTAATTGCGCCCATTCGGGCTCCAGTCCGCGCCGGAACGCGTCGATCGCGGCCCGTTCTCCCTGCACGGCAGATGCAGACTTTCTCGCCCGATCAAGAGCGTCCGAGAGTCGCACGATGCCGGGCCTGCAAGCCGCGGCCTCAGAGGCGATCTCCGGCCAAAAGACCTGTCTGAGGATCTGCACGCTGCTCACGGTGCAAAACACGACCACCACGATGCCGAAGACCGCCAGTCCCACGCGGCGTCCGACCCGCTCGGCGCGGCTAGCTTCCGTCACGTACTTCAGCTACCTCACGGCGCCGCGTGCGGCAATCGGGGCGTGACCGCGTCATTCCACCGCGGTTGACCCGTCCGAGTCGGCTCCCTAGGCTTCAAACAGTTCTGAAAGAAGTGAAAGTAATGGAGTTCACCGAGGTTCCGGCCACTGCGTCGGTTGAGATGTTAGCGGACACAGCCACCGTTCAGCAGACGGGAGATACCCTGGGCGAGCGGCTCGTCGAGGCGCGCGCGCTGGTCGGCGACGAGCTGAATTGGGTGGAGGCCGAGCTGTTGGGCACGAGCTCAACCGGCGCGGCACCAGGTACGGACGCTGCCCGTCACCTCGTCGGCCAGGGCGGCAAGCGGGTACGGCCGACGGCAGCGTTGCTCAGTGCGCTCTGCTTCGCCCCGATTTCCCGGGGAGCGCGCGAAGTGGCGGTGGTCGCGGAACTGATCCACTCGGCAACGCTGCTCCACGACGACGTCATCGATGACGGGGTGCTGCGCCGCGCAGCGGTCCCGGCTCGACTGAAGTGGGGTAACGCGGTGAGCGTGTTGGCCGGAGACCTACTGCTCGTGCACGCACTGGAGCGTACCGGCGCGCATGCGCCAGCCGTTTTGGGAGACTTGGTGAGCACGCTGCGATCGCTCGTCGACGGCGAAATCATACAGCTTCGTGGACGCAGCGAGGTCGACGTAAGCGAACCGACCTATCTAGCAATTCTCGAGGGTAAAACGGCGTCGCTGTTCGCCTGGGCGACGCGTAGCGGCGCGCGTGTCGCCGGCGCGAGCGATCGAGAATGCACTGCGCTAGCGGAATTTGGCCGAGATCTGGGGATCGCGTTTCAGCTCGTCGACGACGCGCTCGATTACTCGTCCGAGGAAACCGGTAAGACGTTCGCTGCCGACCTTCGCGAAGGCAAGATCACGCTGCCCCTCGTGCTGGCGGCGGCTGAGTACCCGTCGCTTCTGGAAGACGTCCAACGTATCCACGCGGGCGACGCCGCCCCCGTGGCGCAGGTCTATGAGCTGGTGCGCGGCAGTACGGCGTGTGCGGCGACGCGAAGTCGTGCTCGCGCGGCAACGAAGTCTGCGAAAGCGTCGCTTGCGAAGTTGCCCGAGTCGGCGGCGAGGTCCCTTCTTGCGAGTGTCGCCGACGCGCTGGTGGATCGGGTGAGCTGATGAAGCCTCCGGACGAGCTATGGGCGAGTGAACGCACCGTCAGCGAATTGGTCGGACGTCTCATGGAGTTCTGGGGATTCCGTCGGAACATGGGCCGCATCTGGGCGGTTTTGTACCTGAGCGATGCGCCGCTGAGCGCGAACAACATTCGGTCGGTGTTGAGCTTGTCGACCGGCGCGGTGAGCATGACTTTGAACGAACTGCTGCGTTGGGGCGCCATCAAGCGTGTGCGGGTCCCGGGTGAGCGGCGTGATTTCTTTGCGGCCGAAATCAATGTGTGGAAAATGGTGTCGCGCGTTGTGGCGGAGCGCGAAGTGCGCGAGGTCGCGGCGGCGGTCGACGGGCTTGAGCGGAGCGTGGACGAACTCCAACCAAAACTCACGTCGGGGACGCTAAAGCAGCGGCAGCGCGCTTCGTTCATGCTCGCCCGCATCAATGGTCTTTTGACCATGGCCCGCATGGGGCAGCGCCTGCTCGCGGCGTTGCTCGCCACAGCCAAGTTGGACGCGGCGCCTTTGGCGGAGTTCGAGGTGAGACCGGCTGGACGCGAGGACCCGCGCACCGAGATCGAACTCGAGGCGGGGTAAGGTGTCCGTCCGACCTACGTCTTGCAGCTATGCGTCGGCCGGCGCATGCCGCTGGGCAGCGGCGTCTCTTCAGCGAGAAAAGTCGCGCGCAGCTCCCGCTCTAGCGCCAGTCGAAACTCACCCTCGATAAGATGCAGCGCGCCAGCGATGCGCTCGATGTTGCGCTGGTACACAAATAGCCGGGCGGCTGGCTCCGCATCTGGGAGAGGTTCTTTCGTGCGGGCCGGCGGAGGAGCGACTTCCACGAGCAGCGGCGCGCGCGGGTCCACGCCGTCTGCCACGACTTCTACTCCAGGCACGTCCGCTACGTAGATCGGTGCGTCGCTCAGAAACTGTCCAACGTCCTCGGGCAGAGCGCCGACGACCTTCCTGGCGGTGTGCTCGAACGTCTCGGGCGTGAGCGTCCACGGGGGAGGGGGCTGGTTCAGGTCCAGTTCGCGAGATTTCAAAAAGCAGCGCGTTGCGCCTTCAGCATCGCCCTGTTCATCACTGAGCAGTCCCAGGTAGTAGTGGGCCTCGGAGTTGTCGGGCGCCGCTTTGATAGCCTGTTCGATCAGCGGTCGCGCCCGCGCGATGTCGGCCGCTTCGTACATAGCGCGACCGACTAGGAAGGCGTGGACTGGGTTCTCGAACGGGCCAGTCGGCATGCGCAGGCACAGCTTTGTGGCACCGTCGAGGTCACTTTTGCCCAGCAGCGAGTCGAACTTCAGCAGCAGGCAGTCGACGGCTTCGTCGTCGGTCTCGGCCAGCTCCAGAGCGTCGTCACAGAAGCTGATCGCTTCATCGAATTCACCGAGTGGGTGCACGCAGATCTCGGCCGCGTTGAGCATCGCCTCGAGGTAGCAATCGTCGAGCGCCAGCGCCTGGCGGTAGTTCTCAAGCGCGTCGTCGAAGTCGCCTTGCAGCGCCGCGACGTAGCCGAGCAGGTTGTAGGCCTCAGGCGCTTGGTTATCGAGTTCCAGCGCCCGACGCGCGGAGACCTCGGCCCCGCGTGAGTCGCCACGCTGAACTAGGTCCCATCCTCGATCTAAGTGCGCGGAGAACTGATCCATGCGGTCGGTTGATGCGCCGATTCCTCGATCGAGTCAAGCAGCAGCTCAAGTCGGATCCAGGCTTCCTACTCGTGGACGATCACGCGGCTTCCAGGCCGATCTCCGGATGACCAAACGCCGTGCCAGCCCGTCGGGGGGCGCGGATCCGAGTTGAGGAACACGTACTTGGCGTCGAGCGGAGCCAGATTGACGCAACCGTGGCTCATCTGAACTCCATAGTTACGGTGCCAAAACGCACCGTGCACAGCGTACGAGCCCTTGTAGTACATGACGTACGGCACATCCTCGATGCTGTACGGCTGGTCGCCCGACGCTGTCCCATTGCCGTCCATGGTCGTGGTGATGTGCTTTTCGCGGATGCGCCATTCGCCAAGTGGTGTGCGATGATCTTTGGCTTTGATCCGTGAGTGTTTGCCTGTGGAAACCAGGGTTGCGTAGATCGGTTTGGTGCCTTCGAACAACACCAGCGTTTGGGTCGACCGATTCACGTCGATCCAGCGCTCGGCCTGGCCGATATCGGCCGGCACAGGCTTGGTGATTCGGAGCTGGTACGCCTTGACCCACCCACCACCGGTTAGTTCGGCGTAGGTGGTCTTTCCAACTTTGATCTCGCGTCCTGACAGATCGACCGCGGTGAAGCGCTTGACCTGGCCCTTGGGTTTGACTTTCTTTGACTCTTCGTCGACGTCGTAGGTCGCTGCGGATTTGCGCCCACCGTACACCCAGCCGACGGGAAGTTTCAGCTCTTCGGTCAGCTCGACCCCTTTGAACTTCGAGCCACTCGTCACCCAAAGCCGGTCGGCGGGTGCGACGAGACCCTTGGTCGTTTTATACCAGCGGCGCTTATTCCAGGAGAACACCTTGTCGACGGCGACGTAGAAACCAACGACCATGCGCTTCGCCAGGATACCGTC
>JAUIKB010000460.1 GCA_030430975.1 Polyangia bacterium | reverse complement strand
GGGATGGATCGGCAACGACGATCATAAGTTCTGGTGGAGGGCCGAGGGAGACGCGATTTTTGACGGGGTCGAGGAGGGAAGCGCCGATCTTCAGGCACTCTACGCGATGCCCCTTTCAGCGTTCTGGTACTTGCAGGTGGGCGTTCGGTACGAACAGGCCTGGGAGCCCGGCAGTTCGGATGAGCGTTTCTCTGCTGTGCTCGGTATCCAAGGGCTCGCCCCTTACAAGTTCGACTTGGAGCCGACGTTCTTCGCGGCGAACCCGTACAAGGACTCGATGCTCATCCGCATCCAGCGGGGCGACGACATCGAAGAGGTTTCGGACGGCATCATCGTGCTGGTAAACCAGGTGGCGGGCATTCGCTCCGGCAAGATCGGACGTCCGATCGCGGTCGGACTTCCGCCAGGCGTTTCGCCCCCCGGCGTGCCCCTAAAAGAGGGTCAGGAGCCAGTGGATGTCAGTATCGCGCTTTATCTGCACGATTCGTGTCACCTGCAGAACCGGACGCTCTACTCGCTCGACGGCACGATCACCTTCGAGTCGCTGTTCTCCAACGATCCGAACGAATCGGACGCTGACGACCGATTCACGCGCGCGCAGTTCGAAGCGAGCTTCGCCGACCCCCGCGATGTCCTGTCCGACGGTAGTTATCCACCCGGACGCGTTTCAACCGTGACCGGATGGTTCGAGTTTTTCTTTCAGCGCGGACAGCCTGCTCAGCCGTTTCCATAGCTTTCGGCTCTAGAGACAGACACCTACACGCGCACACCCGTTTGGGTTCAATCGAGTGTTCGGGTTGATCCGGGGTTGTCTGGCCGATACGCTTCCATCACGCATGGGAACACCTGCCGCACTGCGTCGTAGCTTCGCGATTCTCTTAACTTTTGTGTTGAGTGTCTGGTGCGTTGCCGCCTCCGCCGCTCCGAAGGAGTTCGCAAAGGGCGACAAGGCCTGGCACGAGGGCGATATAGAAAAGTCTCGTGCCCTGTACGAGAAGGCGCTCAAGCGCGGCGGGCTGAAGCCCAAAGAGGTTGTCGTAGCGTACTCACGAGTGGGCACCGTCAAGGCGGCGCTGCGCGACAACGCGGGCGCCCTGTCGGATTTCCGCGTGGCTGCGGCGATCGACCCCGAGTTCGAGCTGCCGGCGGACAGCGGGCCGGCGGCAAAGAAGCTGTACGCCCAGGCGCGTGATGAAGCCGCCAGTCAAGGGCAAAAACTGACGCTCAGCGTCGACGCGCCAGAGGAGGTCGAGCGCGGCGAACGTTTTAGTGTCGAAACAGAGATCCCCGAGGGGTTCGCGGTGTTCGTCGACAAGGTCGTCGTAACGATCAGTGATTCGATGGCCGGTAAGCGCTGGCGCAAGCGTCTCGACGCGGAGCCGAGCCTACGCTTTGACTTCCCGGGCAGGATCGCGACGTCGGGTGCGCGGCTCAGGGTGCACGTAGCGGCCGTCGACCGGAACAACAACGAGTGGATCGTGAAGAAGTCGCGCATCCAAGTGGAAGGCCGGCGCGCTGGCGGCGACGACTCAAGCGATTCCAGCACGTGGGGCTCGAGCGGCGACGCCGAAGACCCGTTCGCTGACGACAAGAAGAGAAAAAAGAAGAAGAAAGGCGGCGGTGGCTTCTTTAGCGGGCCGTGGCCGTGGATTATTGGCGGCGCGCTGCTCGTCGGTGGTGCCGTGACCTTCTTCGCAACGCGCCCCGGCGACGCGGTACAGGTGGGTCCGCCAGTTTGGACGAACTGAGTGAGGACGAACTGATCTGATGGCGAACAAACCCGCTCAGAAGCCGCCGCGGCCCAGCGTTTCAGGCTCGTCGCCCAGCGAGCGACACCGGCGCATAGCGGAGGGTAGCGCGCCATCGCTGACCGGCGGGACCTACTTCCTGGGCCGCTATCGCGTCGTGGACGAAATCGGCGTCGGCGGCATGGCCAGCGTGCACTTGGCGCGTGCCGATGGTCCTGGTGGGTTTCAAAAGTGGGTCGCTATCAAGCGCATTCACAAGCACCTGGCTGAAGACGACACGTTCATTCGGATGTTCCTCGATGAGGCACGAATCGCCGCCCGCATCACGCACCCGAACGTCGCCCAGGTGTTCGACCTAGGTAAGCACGCCGACACCTACTGGATCGCAATGGAGTACCTCCACGGCGAACCGCTCCGGGAGGTCATGCGCGTCATCGACGACGAGCAGGCGCCGCCCATGAATTACCACCTGGCAGCGAAGATCTGTGCAGAGGCAGCCGAGGGGCTGCATGCCGCTCACGAGCTGCGTGACAACGACGGCAAGCTGCTGAATCTGGTGCACCGGGACGTCACACCGCACAATCTGTTCCTTACCTACGAAGGTGGCATCAAAGTCGTGGACTTTGGCATCGCCAAGGTGACCGGGCGGCTCGCCAGCACGCGCGCAGGCACCCTCAAGGGCAAGCTGGCCTACATGAGCCCGGAGCAAGTGCGGGGCGAAGCCGTCGATCGCCGAACCGACATCTTCGCCTTGGGCGTGGTGCTCTGGGAGCTGACGACCGGCCGGCGGCTGTTCCGTATGGATAGCGACCTGGAGACGTTGGAGCGTGTTCAGGCCTGCGTCGTACCGCCGCCTTCGTCGGTGGCTAACGACTTCCCGATGGAGCTTGAAGCGGTCGTCATGCGTGCGCTCGCGAAGGACAAGGACCAGCGCTACCAGACGGTGCGTGAGCTGTCGCGTGCTCTGCAGCAGTTTTTGATGCGCGCATCAGCGTTCGTCGGGCCTGAAGAAGTCGGCAACTACATGAAGAGCGTGCTCGGCGATCGCTATCAAAAGCGCGAGGCTCATCTGCAGTGGGCGGCCGAGGTAACCCAGACGATCTCGCTCGATCAGGCCGAAGGCCTCGTCAGCCCAGCCGACGAGGTCTCGTTCTTGACCTACGCGAGCGACGTCAAGGCGGTTCCCCAGAATCGCGGCAACACCGCGACCGTTAGTCCGGCCCGGGCGACCGCCCCGATGCCCGCCAGGCCTCCCCCGCCAGCGGCGGCGCCGCCGCGTCCGGCGGCAGGACGTCCTCCCGAAGTGGATCCTCGCACGAAGTCACTTCCGAGCTACGATTTCGATAAGTCCAATGCAACGCAGGTAGGCGACGACCTGCTCGAACCCGTCCCCGAGGCAGCAGTGCCGCAGAATCCGAAGCGTACAACCCTAGGACTAGGTCCCCCCCCACCTCCGCCGGCGCCGGTGAGTCGACCCTTGCCGAGCTACGGCATGAACGCTCCAGTCCCGGTACCCGCGCCCGCACCTTCTCCCGCGCGCCCGCAGATGCACGACTACTCGGCGGAAGAAGACGACGCCGTCACGCACGTGATGGCCAGCCCGCTAGAAGAGGAAGAAGACGAGCCAAAGACGCAGAGCTTCTCGCTCGTGCACGAACCGCCCAAAGCGGCGCAGGTCGCCGAAGCTCCGGCGGCACCGGTGGTCGTCTCCCCCCAACCGGCGCCGGCGCCGGCGCCGGAGCCAGCGCCCGCGGCGGCGGTTGCGATGCCGCCATCGGTTGCCTACCCGCCACCACAGCAAAGAGATTCGCGGTCGATGTTGATCGGCGTGATCGCGGCGACGACCACGCTCGCGGCGCTTGCGTTGCTGGCCCTGGTCGTCCTGAAGGTCGCCGAGAAGCCGGCCCCTCAACAGCCGGCCGTGCAGGTCGTCACTCAAAAGCCCGAACAGCCAGAGTCGATCGTACCGCCGGCAAAGAAGACCGCTGCGGCCGCAACCGCTGCGCCTACCGCGACGGCGACGGCTCCTGCGGCGCCGGTCGACCCCGCATCGCTGCCAACCGCCAAGCCAGACGAGCCCAAGCCCACCGCAGCAGCCAAGACGAGCAAGCCGACCACCACGCGCAAACCGAGCGGTGGGGGCGGGCCGATCTCCGTGACGAAGCCGCCCGCGACTTCGGGGGGTAAGCCCGGATACCTGACGGTCGTGTGCGATCCGTATTGCGATTCCGTCTCTGCCGGTGGGCGTGGTCTCGGGCCATCGCCCGTGGTTCGGGCTTCGCTCCCGCCTGGCAACCACGGGGTCGTGCTACGCCGCAAGGGTGCCAAGACGAAGTCGCTCTCCGTAACGATCGTTTCTGGCCAGACGACCGCCCGACGCGTCAAGATGGGTTCATGAAGCGATTCTTCGCTGCGGCTTTGGGCGTCTCGCTCGTCGCCGCCATATCCTGCGCCGGCACACCGGAAGTCTCCGTCAAGCTAGCCGATAGTTGCGGCTTTCGGGAGAAGGGTGCGGTCACCGTCGAGGTGGCTGTGTTTGAACAGGACTGCCCGTCCGACGGCCGGATTTCGGCGTGCCCCGTCGCGCCCAAACTCGCGCAGGGTGACACGTCAGGCGCGGTCTTCCGAAAAACCGTTGGCGTCAACGATCCGCTCCCGGAGATCGGCGAACTCAGCAAGGCTAGCCACGCGTTCACGGCAGTGCTCCGCGACAGCAGTTGCAAAGTGGTTGGGTACGGCTGCACCTGCGCAGACTTAACCGAGGTCCGGCAGATCAACGTCGCGACTGCTGGTTGGGACAACTGCGATCCTCTGGGCAGCGAGTGCAACAAGATTTGTAGTCCGATCCTCAGCGGCAGCTGCCCCGAGGGCCAGTTCTGCACCGCCGGTGTGTGCGGCACTCAAGAGGGCGACGCCTCCGTGCCCGACGGTGCGGACACCGGGTGCCCTCTTGTACCGGTCGCTTCCGGTGCGATTCCCAATCCGGGCAAGGCCGACGCATTCGTGTCCGCCCCGGCGATTGCGGCCACCCCGAGCGGGTTTGTGATGCTGTATCGCTACCAGGCAGAGGGCGCTCTGTTCGCGGAATCTGCCGCTCTGTCGATTGGGGGCGGTTTGACGGTTTCCGGTTCCACCCGGCTCGACGCTTGCCCGTCCGGCATGCCAAAGGATGGTACCGGGCTGGCGTTCGCCGGAGCGCAGGGCGTTGCGGCGATGGCTCTCCCAGACTGCGGTCTGAACGCAGGTGCCGGCGCAGTCTTCTTCAACGTGAGCGAAGACGGCACCCTGGTCGGTGCGAAGATCCGCAATCCTGAATTCCTCGACCTGAGGCTTGCGAGCGATGGTGCGGTTGCTGTGTCGGCGCCGGCGGGCGCTTACGAGTTCGTGTACGCCGCGCAAGAACCGGGAGGCCTGAATCTGCAGCGTGCTGTGCTGCAGGGCAATGCCTTCGCCAACGGTGTGACTCCCACGACGAACATGTTCAACGGCAGCGTGTCGCCGTTTATCGCCGCGGCCGGCACGGACGTCGTCAGAGCGTTCATCGCGCCGGTCTCGTCCCTTATGCGCACGGTAGTGCAGGTGTCGCCCACCGGCGCGCCCATCGACGCAACCGGCGGGCTGAACGGCTCCGGTGGCTCCGGTGGCATGGGTGGCA
>JAUIKB010000459.1 GCA_030430975.1 Polyangia bacterium | reverse complement strand
GTCTGGCGCAGGCAGCTGGCTTTATCATGCTCGTCGGCGGCCTCGCTATGCGGGAAAAGACACTGGTTCGTAACGACGCGAAATCGACGGCGATCGTGCCGGTGATCGGACCGAGCATGGCCGGCCTTCAGATGCGCGGAGCCTTCTGAGAACCGACCTTTGCCCGCGAGGAAGAAATCCCGCAACTGGATATCGTGGCGTCCGAGGACCTCCTACTAGGAGGTTTTTCATGACAACTCGCATTCACCCGACCGGCTCTGCTGGTCACATCCAAACCACTCAGTCGGCGCCCCGGGTGACCCCTGCGCCGGCACGACCGTTTCAAGAAGTCGTGAGGCAGAGCGCGAACGCAGTCGTCGACGGAGCCGAATCCGCCGTGCGCAAGCTTCCCGGCGGACCGATCGTGGCCGCCGCGGTTCGCCCCGGCGGCGGGCGGGTGAGCGCGGACCCAACCACCAGCGCCGAAGGCTCCTCGGGCACGGCACCATCGAATAGCGGCGCGCCCGGCCAGCCATCGATCGAGTCGGCGCTGTCGGAGAACGCCGATAACAACCTCTACTACCTGGAGCTACAACAGCGCATCAGCGCGGAAACTCGTGCGTATTCGGCGCTGTCCAACGTACTCAAGGCCCGACACGACACCGTCAAGAACGCGATCAACAACATTCGCTAGGCCGAAAGCGCCGGCACGCCCGGGGTGACGGCGACAATTGCGACTCCGAGCGGCGGTGGGTGGTTCTGAACGCCCGCATTCGCTAGAGTTGCGTCGCCTACGGGCACTGAGGAGATCAATCCGATGGGAATCGATGGCATAGGTGGCGGGGGCATCCCGCCCGGTGGCCCTAAGGGTCCGAAAGGCGTCGCGCCGTCGACGGGCCGCGAATTCCAGGTCGATCCAGCCGCCCCAGAAGAAAGCGTGAGTGGCGTGGCCAGCCCGCAGCCGCTAGCGCGGCTCGAGTCCGGAGAGATCACGCTCGATCAGTATCTGGACGGACAGGTCGACCAGGCCGTCTCGCACCTCCAAGACAAGCTCCCAGCAGCTCAGATGACGATCGTTCGTGAAACGCTCCGCGAACAGCTACAGACCGACCCTGTGCTGATCGAGCTGGTCAAGCGGGCAACCGGCCAAACTCCGGAACCGTCCCCATGAGCCGCCCGCCCCGCGCACGGACCGAGGTCTGAACTGGCCCGATTTCGCCGCCCTAACCTGACACCGGCAGTGCCGTTGTCCACGGCCGCCGAACTCGATCTGGAGCGCGCGAGGATCGGCAGCCCCGCTCGGCATCTGGCCCAGGCGCTCGGCGCCGGCCTTCCCGTCGGCAAGGCGTGGGTGATACCGGTCGACGCGTTCCGGCAAACGGTTTCCGAGCAGCTGCCGCCTGGCCACGATCCGAGTTCGCTGATCAAGACCATCGAGCGGCACAGCGGGCTCGAGCGCGCCGCCCGTGCCCGTGAAAGGCTGCTTGAAGCGACCTTCGATGAGCAGCTGAGCAGCTACCTCGAGGAGCTGCACACGACCGAGCTTCAGAGCGGCGCGACGGTCACTGCCAGCGTCGCGTGCGACGCTGGCACAGCGGGACTCGCCGACCTGTACCGCACCCGAACAGGGGTGCTGGGACTTTCTGAATTACTGGACGCCATTCGCGAGATGTGGGCGATCGTCACAGCCGAGAGTTCGCTGCTCACGCTCAAAGCTCTACGCTACCGTTCGGCAGACGTCGCTGTGTTGATTCAGCCCGGGTTGGATTGCGCGATGTCGGGCAAGCTGCTGACGGCGGGACCCCCAGGTGACGACAGCACGCGATTCGGCGTTCACCACACGCGGTTTGCGGTACACGTGCCAGGCGTCGCGACGCCTGTGTTCGACGGCATAGCCGCGCCCGACAGCGTCACATTTACGGCCGAGGGAAACGTCATCCGTCGCGCGACGTTCCAGCGCAGAGAACAGCTCGTCCTGCGCGACGGTAAGCTCACAGAACTGCCGCTCACGGCCGACATCGGCCGCGCGCTTTCGCAGCCGGTGATCTCCCAGCTGGCGAAGATCGCGCAGGCGGCGGACGCCTTGCCCGACGCGCCGTGGATGCTGTCCTTCGGAATCGACCAGAGCGAACAGGTATCCGTCACCGACGCCGTTCCGAGTGAGGGCGCCACAGAGATACCGGGCGGCGAGCGCAACACGGTGTGGTCATTGGCTAAGCTGTCCGAAGTCCTGCCCGGCGTCCCCACGCCGCTCACCTGGTCGATCGGCGAGTCCCTGGTGAACGCGAGTTTCCGTGAAGCGTTTGCCCGACTCGGACACAAGGTGTCGCGCTCAACCCAGCTCGTCGCAAAGGTTCGAGGTCGGTTCTATTCGAATACTTCGGAGGTGATGGCGGCGGCAGCTCATGTCCCAGGCATCGATCTGCGCAGTCTGCTCGAATTGGTGCAGGCCGGCAGCGTCGAGCGCGCCGCGCCACATCTACGCTTCGAGCGGAAGGGATCGATCCTCAAGCTTCCCAAAATGGCTTCGCGCCTCTTCGGCGAGCACAAGCGCCTGACGCAACGGTTCGAGGAATTCGAACAAGAAGCGGAGCGCGAGCGCCAGTGGCTCAGCGAGATGGACTTGGCGATCCTGCCGGACGACGCGCTCAAGACGACGCTCCGCGAGGTGCAGGGGTTCTTCGAAACCACCGGCACGCTGCTGATGGATTGCGCCGGCGCGCTGCTCGGTACCTACGTCGCGCTCAAGACAGTCATCGCCCGAAAGGAACCGCAACAGGCCGAACACCTAGCGCAAGCCGTGACCGCCGGGGCGGGCGAACTCGCCACTGCGACTCCGGGAGTCGCACTTGCAGAGGTCATGCGCCTCGCCGGGCAAGACGCTGAGTTCGTGGCATCGATGGCGAAGGCCAACCACCCAAGCGACCTCAAGGGTGGCGAGGCGAAACAATCGTTCATGCGGTTTCTGGCGCTCCACGGCGATCGAGCCATGCGCGAAATGGAGCTGCTGACACCGCGCTGGTCCGAGGACCCGCAACCGCTCTACGCGATGTTGCGGGCTGGCGCCGCCACCGACGTCCCCGATCCCGAGCAGACCATGTCCCACGCCAGGGCGTTGGCGGACCGGCGCCTGGCCGAACTCGAGGAACGAATGAACTACGCCGAGCGCGCGCTGGTGCGCTCCCTCGTAAGCCGGGCGCGCGCATTGGTACGGCTGCGCGAACTAACCCGGGTCTGGCTTGCCCGCACGGTCGCAATGACCCGCCAGGTCGTGCTCGACATCGATCGCAGACTGCGTCGACTCGACGGCGACTTCCCGCAGAACGGAGCGTTCTATTGTCGGCAGGACGAGCTCATGTACGCGATGGCCAGTTTCCGAGCCGACCTAGGCCCGTTGGTCAGGCTACGCATGGCCGAACACCGGCGGCACCTGCTGCTTCCGGACCCTCCGCAAACGTTCATCGGCGCGCCCGGACCGCTGGACGCGCTGTCGTCGTCAGCCACCGTCCTGCGCGGCAACCCGGGCGCGCCGGGCATCGTCACCGGACGGGCGCGGGTGATCGGGCCGGTCACGGCGGGGGTCGAACAGCTTCAGGCGGGCGATATCGTGGTGACGCGGACGGCAGACCTCGGGCTGGCGCCGTTGATGGCGTTCGCTGCCGGAATCGTGACCGAGGTAGGCGGTCCGATCAGTCACGCCGCCGTGGTCGCCCGAGAATTCGGCATCGCCGCCGCGGTAAACGTTCCAGGAGCGTTGGCGACTATCCGCAACGGTGAGCTCATCCGGGTCGACGCCGCTCGAGGCGCGGTCGAGCGGCTCGAAGCGTAGAACATGCAGCCGCACATCCTCGCCCAGTCCGAGGGCGTCGTGGCCGTATACAAGCCTCCGGGGCTGAACACGGAACCGGCGGGGAGAGACCCATCGAGTCTAACCGGCTGGGCGGAGTCCGAGTTGGGGACACGGGTCCACGCCTGCAACCGTTTAGACAAGCCCGTCTCTGGCGTGGTGCTGTTGGCCCACACTACGGATGGCCGACGAGCGATCGCCCGCGCCCAGCAAAGCGGTGCGTATCGTCGCCGGTACGTCGCCGTCGTCGCACCCGCGCCGGAGCCAGCGATCGGGGAGTGGACGGCGCCGCTTGGGGCCGCGCGAAAGGGCCTCGTAACGGTCGGGGGCCCTAACGCTCGCAAAGCGCGGACGGGCTACCGCGTGCATCGGACGACGTCCGGGTCGGCCATCCTGCTGCTAACGCCCAGCACCGGCCGCACACATCAACTTCGCGTTCACTGCGCGAACGCGGGAACACCCATCGTCGGGGATAAGAAGTACGGCGGACTGCGGAGGGTCGTGAGCCCAAACGGGGCCGTCAGCGAGGTTCCCGTCATCGCGCTGCACGCGTGGCGAGTACAGGCGCCGACCCTGAGCGTCGAGGCCCCGATTCCGCCACATTTAGTCGATGCGTGGCTCGCCATGGGTGGCGCTGCTGACGCACTTCAGCAGTCGGAATTGATGGCCAGCACGGGCGAAAGGTCGTAGTCCAGGCCCATGGTCCCGCAACGCCTAGGATTGGCTATGGCGCTGGCCGTCGTCGGGTGCGCCGGCTCGCCGAGCGTTCGCCCGTTGCCCCAAGGCCCTGGCGTCGTGCTGCCGGCGAAGATTGCGGAGGGTGAGCCGCAAGAGGCCAAGCCCCAGGCCCCGCCGGCCGAACCCGAAACCCGAGACTTCGGCGCCGCTCCAGATCCGGTGCCGCTTCGACTCGCTGAGCAGTGGGAGTTCGAACTTCTGTACCGGCGCGGCAAGGTCAGCCTTGAGAAAGTGCGCCCGCTGAGGTTTCCCAAGCCCGTGGTGACCGCCAGGAGTATGGGACGATTCGCCGTCGAACTCTGGATCGGCCGCGAGCTGATCGAGCGCGTTCGATTCGACTTTCCGCTGCTCGGTAGCGAAGCACCGGCCAAACCAGGGCCGAAACCGCTGAATGAACCACCTACTTTCGCGGGGGGACTCGAGGTCGCCCACCGCGTCATGGTGCCAGCTAGCCCACGGGCCACCCGCGCCCAACTCGTAGACCGCGCGACGGGGACGCTCACGAAGCTCCCATGGCCACCGAACGACCCCATCGACCCTGTAGACACGGTCCCCGCGGCCCCGCCGGCTACCCCCGGTAAGAATTGACCTGAAATCGCTCGTCAGGTGCTGCGCTGGCTAGCGCGATCAGCCCGCTTCGTGCCACGCTACGGCCTCCATGGAGTGCGAGGCTTGCAACCACCAGAACATTGACGGCGCGCGATTCTGCGCAGGTTGCGGCGCCATCTTGCCGGTACAGCAGGAAGGTGACGACCCGCTCGTTGGCCAGGTTGTCGGCGGGCGCTACCGCGTGACCGGCGTGCTGGGCGAAGGCGGCATGGGCATCGTGTACATCGCCGAGCA
>JAUIKB010000458.1 GCA_030430975.1 Polyangia bacterium | reverse complement strand
CGTCATCCTTATCTCCGCGCGCCGGCACGTTCACCGTTCGCACGATCGTCTTCTGCCCGACCGGCTTACAACAGTCCTTGCTGGGCAGCGTGAACTCGAACGTGTGGGGCCCGCTTGGCAACTCGAACACCTCGGCGACCTGGCGCCCCTGCCCGTCCACTTTGAACGTCGTCCCGGTTGCCCCGCTGATGAGCACCTGCACCTTGCGAGGACCGCCCGCCTCCGGCTTCGGCTTCGAGATCAAGCCGCTGCCCCTCCGTACCGGCCGGGCTGAAGCCGACTTGGTCGGCACCGCCGACGTGTCGGGAACGACAGCGCCACTGCGCGCCGTAACGGGACCGGGCTCTGCGCTGATGACCGGCGACGCGGACGCCGTCGGCTCAGGCGGTGGCGCGGCCTCGCGCCGCTTCTGAAAGAAGTCCGTCGCCCCAAACGCCACCACACCGAGCAGGGCGCTGACGCCCGCCACCTGCACCGCCCGCTTCAGATTGCGACGAACGGACTCGCCCCGCTGGATGCCCCGAATATACGCCAGCAGCTCGGCGTCATCCGGACGGAACGCGAGCGCCCGATTGAAGTCCGCGCTGGCGGACGGAATGTCCCCGGACTGGCGCGAACGTTTCCCGACCGCGACCAGCCGGTCGACGATGCGCGGCACGTACGCCTCGCGATACGCCACGGGGTCGGCGAAATACGCCGCGAGCTCGGCGCGTGAGTCTTCAAACCCAAGGCGCTCGAGCTCGTCACGGATCACGCGCTCGAGCTCTGCACACGAGGCCAGGCGATCGGTCGCATCTCGCGCCAGCGCATCGCGCAGGATCTGTCCCCACGCGGAGCCGACGCTTGGCCGCTCGCGCTCTGCGGGTGGACACAGACCGTCCAGCACGCGCCGCAGCACCTGCGCCGGATTGCGACCCTCGAACGGCAACCGGCCGACCATGCACTCGTACATCAGCACGCCGAGGCCGAATACATCGGCGCGCGCGTCGACTTCGCCACCCTCGATCTGTTCCGGCGCCATATGCGCAGGCGATCCCAGTACCTGACCCGTCGACGTGACACCTTGAGCGTCGAGCAGTTTTGCGATGCCAAAGTCGGTGATCTTCACGCGTGGCGCGACGGCCACCGGTGTTACTGCATCCTTGGCGGGTAGAGCGCCGGAACGTCCCGCGCTCGATAGATCGATCAACACGTTTTCGGGTTTGACGTCCCGATGCACGACGCCAAATTCGTGTGCGTGGTGCAGGGCTTGAGCGAGCTCCAGCGCCAATGCTGCCGCTATCTCGGCCGGCATGTTCTCGTGGTCCTTGAGCAGCGCGCGCAGGGTCGGGCCTCGCACCAGTTCGACAACCAGGTAACGCTCCGGATCGTCCTCCTCTGAAACGTCGTAAACCTCGACGATCGACTCGTGTTTAAGCTTGGCGACCGCCTTTGCTTCGCTCGAAAAGCGTGCCGCGACCTCAGGGTTTTCCCGCAGGTGTCGATGGATGACCTTGATCGCGACATCGCGGTCGAGGCGGTTGTCGTGACCGCGGTACACGGTCGCCATGCCCCCGTGACCGAGTTCTTCGAACAGGTCGTACTTGTCCAAGCTGGGCTTGTGTTCGACCGCCGCAACCATGGGACTAGACCTGCTCCACCCGAATCGCGTTGGTCGAACCGCGCACACCGATCGGGGCGCCATAAGTCAGGACGTACCGGTCGCCGGCTTCACAGAACCCGTGTTCGCGCAGGTACATGCCGGTGCGACGCACCAGCTCGTCGACATCCGGCAGCATCTCTAAAAAGCGCGGGACGACACCCCAGTTCAAGGCCAGCTTGCGCAGCGTCTTCGCTTCGGGCGACAACGCGACAATGGTCGCCTCCGGCCGCGCTTTCGACACCAGGCGCGCCGTTCCTCCGCTCGAGGTCAACGCGACGATGATCCTGGCGTTGATCGTCTTGGCTACGGCGCAGGCGGCGTCGGCGATCGCCTCTTGGGTGTGATCGTCCGGAACGGACGATCGAGGCTGGAAGAACTGACTCGCCTCAGCTCGCCTGACGATGCGGTCCATCATTTGGCACGCCAGCAGCGGGAACTTGCCTGCTGCTGTCTCTCCCGACAGCATCACCGCGTCGGCACCGTCGAAGACCGCATTCGCCACGTCGCTGGTTTCGGCGCGGGTGGGCCGCGGCGCCGACACCATCGACTGCAGCATCTCGGTCGCAACGATGACGGGGCGCTGGTGCGCACGGCACGCACCGATGATCTGTTTCTGAATCACCGGAACGCTCTCTGGCGGCAGTTCCACCCCTAAGTCGCCCCGAGCCACCATCACCGCGTCGGCTGCCTGCACGATGGCGTCGATCTGATCCACAGCACCCGGCGTCTCGATCTTCGCAACGATCGGAACGATTCGCCCATGGGAAGCACACAGCTTTCGAAGCTGAACGATGTCCGCAACATTGCGCACAAACGACAGCGCGATGTAGTCGACGCCCAGACTGAGGCCGAACTCGAGGTCGCTCCTATCCTTGTCGGTCAGTGCCGATCCACGCATCCGCTCAGACGGCAGGTTCACGCCCATCCGCGCCCTGAGCGGGCCACCGTGTTCGACGCGACACTCCACCAAGCGCTCTGCGAGCCGCTCGACGCGGAGCTCGATGTGACCGTCGCTCAGCAGAATCCGGTCACCGACGCGCACGTCGGCGACCAGCTCCGGATAATCCACCGCGACCTGCGTCTCATTGCCTTCCGAGCCTTCGATGAGCTCGATCAACTCTCCCTGTCTGGCCTTCGCAGGTCCCTTGGTTCCGGTACGTATCTTGGGCCCACATAGATCCTGCAAGATCGCCACGGGCCGGCCGGCAGTGTCGCTCTCTTCGGCGATCCACCGCGCTCGCTTGGCGTGCTCGTCCGGCTTCCCGTGGGAGAAGTTCAGCCGCGCCACATCCATACCCGCGGCGATCAATCCGGCGATTTGATCACGCGAGTCCACAGCCGGCCCAATCGTGCAAACGATTTTCGCGCGCCGGTGTTTCATCCCGTCAGCATGCCACACCAACGATCGCGCGCGCAGCCTCAAGTCGCGACGGATTTCTTTGCTTGCGAGAGGCCACCCCGGGCACCCATGATGCGCCGCATGAACGGCTTTTCTCGGGCTTCGGACGGGCACGCTGTGCTCGGCGGCGTCGATCTGCAAAACCTCGTCGCCGCCGCGAATTTCCCACTTCCCGCCTATATTTACGACCTCGACGGGATCGGCGAGGAGGCCGCCGCCCTGGTCGCGGCGGCCGGCGACAAGCACGTGGTTGCGTACGCCATTAAGGCCAACTCGGCAGGGTCCATCGTTCGACGGATCGCCGAACAGGGCGCCGGCGCGGACCTGGTAAGCGGCGGGGAGCTTCTGGTCGCGCTGGGGTGCGGCATCCCGCCGAGCAAGATCTTCATGTCCGGCGTGGCCAAGTCCGACGACGAGCTCGACGCCGCCATCTCTCACGGCATCCGCGCCATTCAGGCCGAAAGCGTCGAGGAGCTGAGCCGGGTCGCGGCACGGGCCCGGGCATTGAAAAAGCCTGCGAGAATCTCACTCCGCATCAACCCCAGCGTCGAAATCGACTCGCACGCCCACGTCGCCACGGGGCACGACGACGCCAAGTTTGGGGTAGCCATCGCTGACGTGGCGCGCGCTTGGGAAACGGTGGACGGCTCCGACGGCGCGTTGCTGGGCGTCGGCGTATCGACCCACGTCGGTTCCATGCTTGAGGAACCCAGCCCGTACCTCGAGTCGTCGCACAAGGTGTGCGACGTCGCCGCCGCGCGCGTCAAGGCTGGCCACGCGCTGGAGTTCGTCGATTTCGGGGGTGGTTTTGGCATCGACTACGGGGACGGCCCGGTGAGTCGGCCCGGCGAGTTCGCGACGGCCGCGATCGGACTGCTGGCCGAATACGGACTGGACGACCTGGGCGTCGTATTCGAACCCGGCCGCGCGCTGGTCGGTCCGTACGGTGTGCTCGTCGCTAACGTTATTCAATCCAAGGTGAGCGGTTCGCGCCGATGGCTGATGGTGGACGCCGGCATGAATGACTTACTGCGGCCGGCGCTGTACGAAGCGAAACACCGTATCGAACCGCTGGCGGCGGCGCCCGCTGCAGAGGCCTGGCGCGTCGTCGGACCCGTGTGCGAAAGCGCCGATGATTTCGGGTCGCACGCCATCGGCGCCCAGCCACCAGATCGGGTCGCGATCCGCGACGTCGGGGCCTACGGCTTCGCCATGGCCAGTGAATACAACGGCCGCGCGCTCGCCACCGAGGTGTTCTTGAGCGGTGGCAAAGTGGTCCGCGTCAGCACAACACCGGGACGCGATGCGTGGGTGCGCGGACGCCTGGAAGCATAGCGCGCGACAGCGACCCCCACACGGGCTGAGCGCGCGTCTGAGTCGCGCCGCTACCCCCACCCCACTAGCGCTGCCCGACTAAGACTCGGCTTTTCGCTTGCCGGCGTCGACGCCGTCGGCGCTCTGCCGCGTTCTTTTGATGCGCGTCTGGCTCTGCTTGGCCGGCGCCTCAGTCTTCGGCATCGATACGGACGACTTGCGAGAGCGCTTGGTCTTGGGCGCAGCCGCCTTGTCTGCGGCTTTCATCGACGAGCTCGACTTCCCAGCCGCCTTCATCGAACCGCTCGATTTGCGCCCAGCCGCCTTCATCGAGCCGCTCGACTTGCGCCCAGCCGCCTTCATCGAGCCGCTCGAGCGGCGTCGTATCAAGCCCGTCGGATAGTCCACCTTGACCGAGCTGGAGCTTCGTCGCCTCGGCGGCGCCGTAGAACGAGTTCGGTACACCTCCCCATCGATCACGATCTCAACACCGAGCGCGCGGCAGCGTTGTGCGACGCGTTCGATGTCGACGTTAGCGGCGAGCAGCAATCCGCCGACCGGCGACGGATCCACGAACAGGTCTTGCGTTCCCCGACGGGTTCGTAGCAGCTCCCGGACTTCGGGATCATCCACCCACAAGAACCCAGAACACGGCACGAGTTCCGCTCGGCCCAACACGGCGCTCGCCTGCACGAGCATCCGCTCCACAGCATCGGGCGGCGTCGCTAGCTCGCTCACACGCGCACGGATCACGTCAGGCTCCATACCCGCGCTGACCGCACGCGACAGCGTCTGAGGCGTTAGGGCCAGATCCAAGGCACCCGTTACGCTGCCGACATCGGCCAGAGGCGCCAAGGCGAGCACGCTATACACCGACACATCGTCACCAACGCGCAGCTGCTGATTGTCAGAAAAACGGCTCGCCGCCACTGGCGGCGCGTCCTGACCGAGCAACTGGGCGCGGCCGCGGGGCGTTAGACGAAGGGTCGTTCCCGCCTCATCGTCTGAGGGGTCGGCGTCGACGTCGCCGAGGTCCACCATGCCCAGCAGGTGCA
>JAUIKB010000457.1 GCA_030430975.1 Polyangia bacterium | reverse complement strand
CTTGCGTTTCATTTAGTCCGCTCAGTCCGCTCAGTCCCCTCAGTTCGGCTATCGGCGGGGGCTGGTGTAGAAGCTGAATTTTGGCGTCCGCGTTGCCCTTCCGGGCCAACCTGTCCATCCTGACCAATACTGACCAGCAGCTCAGGGTCCAGCCATTCTCCCGTCCCGGTCTCGAATTCTCCCAAAAACTCCAGCAGCTGCAGGAAACTCTGCTGCTCGTTGCCACCGTCCTGGGGCAGACAGGGGCAAGGCCCACAGAAGCAGAAAACAGCTCAGCCCCAACAGGCAGCCATCAGACTGAAGGCTCATGCTCAGCCAGCCACTGATAAAACTCGTAGTTTTCAAGGTATTTGAACCCGCCCCAGACCAGGTTGGACGAAGCCTGGCTAGTGAAATTGGCAAAGTCACCGCGGTCGATGAGTGCGACGGACGCGCCGCGCCCCGCCAACGATGCAGCGCTTACAGCGCCGTTGATGCCGCCGCCGATGACCAGGACGTCAAACACGCCGTCGGTCATGCGGCCGATGTGGGTCTGTCGGAGGATCATCGCTGCACAGGTTGGGCCGCGCGCAACCTTAGGGTCAGCCGGCGGCTACGGCCTAACACACAGAAATCGCCGCCGGTACGGCTGTGAGTCCGGAATACTCCATGTCCAGACCTAGATCCCTAGCCAAATCGAATCGCTGGACCTAAAACCAGCGCATGATTGAAGTAGGTTCACAGGCTCCGGACTTCGAGTTGCCCGATCATCTCGGGCGCAAGGTTCGGCTCAGTACGTTTCGCGGCAAGCAGCACGTAATGCTGCTCTTTTACCCCCTCGACTTCACCCCGACGTGAAGCAAGGAAGTACCGGCGCTGGAAGCGCTGGCAAGTCGACTGGCGGAGGCGAATACGCAGCCGCTCGGAGTGAGCGTGGATAGCGTTTTCTGCCACGCGAATTGGGGTCAGAGCATCGGCGGCGTGTCGTTCCCGTTGCTGGCTGACTTCCATCCCAAAGGTGCCATGGCTGAGTCCTACGGACTGTACCTGAAGGACAAGGGCATCACGGACCGCGCGACCGTGATCATCGATGCTGGCGGCGTCGTGCGCCACGCGTCGTCCGTCGGCCCGGGCGGCGAACGAGATATCTCGGAGCTGGCCGCGCTGTGCGAGAAGATCGACAAGGAGTATTCCGGCGATGTGTCCAAGCCGGCGTCGGGGATGGGTTTGGCCGACGCCACGCTCTACGTGAAGGACAACTGTGGGTTCTCACGCGCGGCACTGCTCGCGCGATCCAACCTGCACATGGACAACGTCGAGGTGGTGAACGTCAGCGAGAAGCCGGCTGCGCTCGAGACCCTCAAGCAGAAGACAGGCAAGGAGCAGGCGCCCGCTCTGCAGATCGGCGACCAGGTCCTGCTCGAATCGGCCGACATCATCAGCAGGATGGTTGAAGCCAAGGTCGGCTCGCTCACCTAGACGGCTCCGGGCGAGCAACATGACGGTAGCGCCGGCCGAATTCGGCCGGCGTTGCTCATTTCAACAGGGGGCTGAACTCTGAACGTCGAACCCCCCGCCAACAAAAGACGAAACGCCGACGGCACGGTCATGTGCTCGTCGACGCTTGTATGGCCTGTTGCCCGTTGATTAGGCGGCCAAGTCGGCGATATCCAAGTCCGCCTTGCGCGCGCTTCGCTCGATTCGAGTTCGCAGCTTGTCTTTCGCGCGCGCTTCGAGCTGGCGTGCTCGCTCGCGCGAGACACCGAGCCGGCGGCCTAGCTCGGCAAGCGTCAACTCGTCGCCTCGGTCGGCCAACAGACGGTGTGTAACGATGAACCGCTCACGCTCGTCCAGGGTCTTCAGCGCGGGATTCACCAGTTCGCTGGCGTAGTCCCGAACCTGTCCCTGAGACATCTGGACTTCAGCGTCGATGCCGTCGAACTCCAGACGGCTGCCGATAGAAGCACCGCTCTCGTCGTCGGTCGGGAGGGCGAACGAGACGTCCGTGCCGTCCAGCTGTCGCAGCATGTGGTCCAGTGTGTTCGGCGTGACTCCCATGCGCTCAGCGAGTTTCTCGCGCACGAGTTCCGGATCGCCGAGCTGACCGTTGAGCTTCGCGCGCTCCCGTCGCAGCTTGAAGAAGACCTTGGTCCTCAGAGCCCCAGCGCCGGTGCGGACGATGCTCCACGTGTCCAGGAGGTGCGAGATCATGCGTGCCCGAATCCAGTGGCTGGCGTACGTCGTTAGCCGTAGCCCGCGCTCTGGCTCGAACCGGTCGATGGCGTGAAGCAGACCCAGGTTGCCCTCGGCGACCAGGTCCGACACGGGGGTGCCGTAGTGACGGAGCTTGATGGCGATCGCGAGCACCGTCTGCAGGTGCGCTTCGACCAACATCTGTCGAGCCTTCTCATCACGATGGGTCAGCCAGCGGCGTGCCAGATGAAGCTCCTCTTCGCGTCCGAGCTTCCGTGCGCGGCGCGCCGCCTGTTCATACCAATCTAATCCGAATCCCATGTGAGCCTCCTGCGACTTGCCTGTATAGGATATGTCCAAGACAAAAGTTGTCAAGAGGCAACGGCCGAATCGTCGAGTTCTTTCAGCGTCGTCATCGCTCGGTCGAGCTCCAACCAGGAAACCGTGCGCGTCACGCCCCTCGCCACGACCCGCGCAGCGCCAGCGCCGCCCGCCCAAAGAGCAATATTTGCCGGCAGAGAGCGCCGCAGGTGGAGCAGATCCTGCTCGACCGACGAGATGTCCGCGGCGGTGGAGATCGAGATGCCCACGGCGCTCACCTCCAGAGCGAGCGCCGCTTCGACAATCTGGTCGGTGGGCGTGTCCACCCCCAGGAGTCTGGGCGCAATCGCGCTGCCGGCCATGTACAGCGCGGTCATTTCGAGACCTAAACTGTGGTTCTCGCCCGGCAGCGTGGTGAACAGCACGACGGGCGCCTCCGCGTCCTCGTCTATGACCGCGTGCTGGAGGCGCAGTTCGGTGGCGAGAATAGTGCTGAAGAGATGCTCGTGGCGTACGGCGAGCCTGCCGTGGCGCCACTCAGCGCCTACCCGTTCGACGGCTGGGCTCGCTACTTCTACGACGAATCGCTGAGGTCCCAGCTCATTGGCGAGCTTACGCAGCTCGGTCGTGGCGGCGTTGGGGTCGTCGTCGAGGACATAGTCGAGCAGGCGGTCCACGGCACCCTCCGGACTGACCGGCGCTTCTTCCGGTGGGGGCAGGGCGCGCACGCTCGATTCGAGCGATTTTCGCAGCGCCGTCGGGTCGGCCCGCACCGCGTCGCCGGCGCGGTAGCCGACCTCAAGAGCTCGAGCGATTAGCCGTAGCCGGTCGACCTCGGCGTCCGAATAGACTCGCGAGCCGTTGTCGCGGCGGTTCGGGGAAGGAAACCCGTAGCGGCGCTCCCAGATGCGGAGTTTGTCTGCAGAAACTCCCGTCAGCCGGGCGACGACGCGTATCGAGTAGTTTCCAGAACTTGCGTCTCGAAGCGTCTCCATGCCCGTTTGTCTTAGACAAACTGCTGATCTGTCAAGTCCCGCGGCAGTCTATGCCCTGATAACGCGCGAAAAGTGGCTTGGCCGTGGTTAGACAGAATATTGACAAACCTGATCGGGGCTCAACATTCAGGTCAGCCGTCCACTCAACTCAATCGGAGTCACCGCTATGCGCATTCTTTTGGTCATGCCCACGCCGTTCGAAAACGGCCGCCTCGGTCTGGAAAACGTCATCTGGCTGTCTGAACCCGTCGCCCTGACGGCGATCGGCACGGCGGTTTCCGATGAACACGAAGTCGAGATCATGGACCTGCGCCTGGAGACGGAGGACGCGCTTGCCAAGAAGCTCGAGTCTTTTCGACCGGACTTAGTCGGAACGACGAGCATGACGACCGACGTCTATCAGGCCAAAGCCGTGCTCAGGATGACGCGACAGATCTGTCCCGACGCGCTGACGGTCATCGGCGGTCACGCGCCGACGCTGCAACCGCGCGAGTTCGACGACGCCTACATCGACGTGATCGCGCAGGGCGAGGGAGAACTGACGTTCAAGGAGCTGGTTGCGCGCTGGGACGAGCAGCGAAGCGTTCAGGATCGAACCTTCGCGGGCGTGGATGGCGTTTGTTACTTCGATGAAAACGGAACGCGCCGGGTCAACGCCAAGCGCAGCCAGGTGACGGTTCTCGACGAGCTTCCCCCGCCGAATCGCGACCTCATCAAGCAGTATCAGGGACGCTACTTCTTCACCGTGGCGCGCCCCATGGCTTCGATCTTCACCAGTCGCGGGTGTTCGTTTGACTGCAACTTCTGCGCAATCTGGGAGTTCTATGAGCGCCGAACGCGCTTCTTGTCGGCGGACAAGATCGTCGATCAAATGGAGGCGTGCGAAGAAGACTTCATCTTCTTGCTCGACGACAATTTCCTAACGAGCAAGAAGCGCATCCTGGCGCTCTGCGACGAGCTGGAAAAGCGCAATGTTAGGAAATTCTGGATGACGCAAGGGCGAACGGATTTCGTTGCTGATAATCCGGAGATCATCGCTCGGCTCGCCAAGAACGGGTTGATCGGATTGCTGTGTGGTTTCGAATCAAACGAAGACGACAACCTAGCTGCACTTCGCAAGCGAAATTCGTTCGACAAGAATCTGCGCGCGAATCGAATCCTGCGCGACAACGGCATTTTCGTAACGGGCATTTTCATGGTGCGAGCCGACTGGGAACGGCACCAGTTCCAGCAGCTCTACGACTTCATCAATTCGCTCGAAATCGGCATCCCGCTGGTTACGATTCTAACGCCTCTGCCGGGTACGCAGCTCTACAAGGCCTATCAAGACCAGCTGTTGACCAACGACTTCCGGCTGTACGACTTGCTGCACGCCGTGCTTCCAACCA
Source organism: Polyangia bacterium (assembly GCA_030430975.1). Lineage (GTDB taxonomy): Bacteria > Myxococcota_A > Polyangia > Polyangiales > Polyangiaceae > JAUIKB01. Next base: position 537 of record JAUIKB010000457.1, on the reverse strand, counting down.
AGTTGCCGCGCGCAGAATTCTACAAGGAATTTTCCCGGGCGCTCGACGCCACGCTCGACTCGGCCCACCGGGCGATCAAAAACGTTGCGTTGAAACGCCCGGAGTTTGTGAAGAAGTTCGGCTTCAATATCCCGTGGTTTTACGCCCGGAGTTGGCGCTATCGGCGGGTGCATCGAGACTACCGCTCGTTTCTGCGTGACGAGGAGGGTCTGCTCACGGGCCCCGGCAGCGTCACCGGTACGACCTGGAGAGACGTCGTCTATCCAGGCGACGAAACGCACGTCCCGGCGCCGGAAGCCCAGCAGCTCGTCAAGCTGCGCATCCCGCACACGACCTGGGCTGACGACTTACCCGCGCCAGGCCAGGAGTCCCCGAACCAAGCACCCCAGGCGGCGGAATAGGAGTCATCGTCATGAACGAAGTAACCAAAGCTCGCAGTTTTCTCAAAGAGTTACGGCATGAGATCGAGGCTCATCCGGCCGTCAATCACCTGTTCCTCAACCGCCTCGCCACCAGCCCGTTTTCGAAGCAGGACTA
>JAUIKB010000456.1 GCA_030430975.1 Polyangia bacterium | reverse complement strand
CAGCCAGCTATGGGGGAAGGTCCGTTGAGCTTAGAAGCGGCCGCTGAAGCTCAGCCCAGCGAACCCAGGAGCGACGGCGGGAGCGAAGTACGGCTTTCGGTCTTGGATCGCTGACTTGCTCTTGGGCGGCTTGCGCGGACTGAGGAAGTACCAAATCAGGCCGCCGACGCCGACCGCGGCGCCAACCAGCGCCAAGGGCCCGAGCGTGTTCGCCCGACTCTTGGCATCGTTGCCGGCTGCAGCTTGCTCCGGCTCGCAGTCCTGACGGTTTGGACATTCGTCCTCGATGTCCGCGATCTCACCCTGAGCCGCGCTCCAGCCGAGGCCTCCCAAGATGAACACGGCGCCGCCGACACCTGCGACGATCAAAGGGAGCACTGGGCGCGTGCCCTTTTCCGCGCCTGCGCCCTCGCTGGGTGGCACCTCGTCACCAGCGGTGCCGGTCGGCGCGGGTTTGCCGTTGGTGCTGGTGCCCGTCGGTGCCGCCGCTGTTCCAGTGGGTGCCGCCGCTGGACTTTCATTGGCGATTTGCTCGTTGAGCTTCTCGATGCGACGGCGGATCTGAGCGGACTGCGGCGAGTCCGGCTTGCGTTTGTTAAACGTTTCGAGCGAGACGACGGCGTGGCGTTTTTGACCGTTTAGCTCGTAGGCTCGCGCGAGGTTCAGCAGTAGTGCGTGGGCGTTGCAGTCGCGTCGGTAAGCGTCCTCCCAATAAGTGATCGCCCGGGGATAGTCCGCTTCATTGAATGAGCCTTGACCCGCCTGAAACGCTCCTTGAGCGGCTTTGGTGTCTGCTTCGCTTGGCTCCTTAGTGCACTCAGGATAGCTGCGAGGCTGCTCCTCGGCGGCAACCCAAAACGGCATGACGGCCAAGCCGACTCCGACCAACAATGATTTCACGCGCGTGCGCATTACCCGATCTCCTCGGACCTAAGAAACTCAACTCGCGTGGTTAGCATAGAGGGACGCCGGACCTTTCTCAAAATCTGTGACCTCTCTGGTCACCTCAGGTCGACGCCCGCTCGGGTGGTCTGCTCTAATTATTTGAATTTAATGAACTATTCGCTGCGTGGCCAGGTCGCACTCGGCGCGGCAACCGATGCAGTTGTCGCGCGACCCGTGTTGGGTGCATGGTCACGTTGCAGTGAGTCCTTTCAGATTGAGCTTGAGCGCACGACTGGCCCGCGTGGTCGCCTTACTCGCACCACCCCGAGCAAAGCGCCGGCGCTGGCTTGCCAAATCGTTGGTGCTGGTAGCAATAGCCACGGTGGCGGTCGCCGTACTCGCGCCGTCCCCGGACGCCATCGCCCAAGGCGACGGATCGAACCAGCTCGAATCGATCCGCAAGTACCTCACGGACGGTCAAGCCAAGTACGCCGCAAAAGACTACGCGGGCGCGGCCAAGATCTTCGAAGCGGGCTACGCCAAGCACCCTTACTCGGCATTCCTTTTTAACGCTGGCGTGTGCTTTCAGAAGCTCGACCAGAAAGACAAGGCGATCGCCAAGTTCGAAGAGTATCTCGCCAAGGATCCGAAGACGCCGGACGCGGACGCAGTGCGTGGGAGGATCGCGAAACTCAAGCCGCCGCCCGTCGTCGACGCGGGGGCGCCGGACGGCGACGCGGCTACCGACGGTGGAACCACAGCGCCGCCGCCAGTGGATGCGGGACCGCCGCCGGGGCCGGACGACGACAACATGCGCTCACTGGTGCTGATCGAGACGGATCCCGCCGGTGCTCCCATACAGATATTTCAGCGCTCAAAGAAAGCCACCGGGAAGTACAAGGTTGGGGCGACTAATCCCGGGTGGAAAGAGATTCGAACGGCTCGTGCGCCGGCCTCGATCGCGCTGCCTGTCGGTCGCTATCACATCGTGATTCCCAAGTACCGGGACTACAACTCGAGCGACACGCCACTGGACGTTGCGGCTGGTCAGGCGCTCAAGTTCGTAGCCAACCTGTCTCAGGGCAAGTTCATGGCCGCGCTGTTCGTCAAGTCCAAGCCGGCCGGCGCGTACGTCTATCTCGACGACGAAAAGAAGGCGCAGCCCTATTGGACCACGACGCCGGGTGGGCACCAGGTCACGCGCGGTGAGCATACGGTGCTCGTCGAGAAGCCGGGCTTTCAGCCCGCCTTGCGGAAGATCTTCGTCGAACACGGCGATCAAACCGAGCTCGTCGTCGATCTCAAGCGGCAGACCTACGGCTTCCTACGGGTGACCGCGAACGCGCCGGAAGTTCGCGTGCGGGTGGACGAGAAACCGGTTGGTATCTGGCGCAGCGGTGAGAAGCCTCTCGAGGTGCGCTTGCCCTCGGGTCAGCACAAGCTCACAGTCGAGGGTGACGGGCGAAAAACGTACAACGGCGTCGTGGACGTGCCTAAGGGCCAAGTGCTGCCGATCGAGGCGAACTTGATTCCGACGTACCCGCGTGGCGCAGCGTGGACACAGGCGGTCATCTCTGCGGTGGTCATCGGCGCTAGCGTGTACTTTGGGTTGGAGTCCAACAGCCTGTTCGACCAGGTTTCGGCTGACCGCGACGCTGGCGTTCTCCAAGAGGACGACGAACGGATCTCCCGAGGGCGCTTGTTCGCGATCGGCGCAGACGTCGGATTCATCGTGGGAGGCGTGCTCGCCGGTCTTGCTGTTTACAACTTCGTAAAAGATCCGCTCCCGGAGTCCGACAGCAAGATCGCGAAACCCGAGGAGTTTGACGATCCGAATAAGAAGCTGCCGTCCGGAAAGTACGGTGTCAGGTATCGAGCCGCCAAGCGTCGACGTTTGCGGCCGACGCTGTCGCTAGGCCCGAGCTTCGGTCAGAACTCGGGCGGACTGGTCTTCGGGGGGTCGTTCTAATGGCTCGGGAACTCCGCATCCACACGGTCAAGTTGGTGGCCACCGCTGTTGCCCTCTCGGCCGCCTCGTGCTCCTGGACGCGCTTTGACGACGCCCAGGACAATGCGCCTATCGTGCTGCTGAACCGTCCCGACAAACTCAACTCCGGTTTCGGGGTTTCGTTGGCCACGGCCACCGATGAAGATCGCGTGCGCCTGTTGGTCGGCGGTGTCTCGCACGTGTCGCCGGCGGCTAACTTCTCGCTCGGGACGGGTTCCGACCCGAAGCTGGACAGCATCGGCGCCGGTTTTTGCGACCAGGGAAACGCCAATAATCCGTGCTTTCTTGGCAAGTCCATCGCGGGGCGCGGGCTATCTCGCGTGCCCGGCCAGGTCGCGGACGGGACGCGCGAACCGTTGTGCTTCATCGTCGGCATCGGCGCGGCTCAGGGCACCGGATCGGGATTGATCGGTCGCTGCGACGACGACACGGAATACGCGCTGCCGGTACCGGAGGAAGTCGATAAGAAGCTGATTCAACCGACGCTCGGAGGCGACAAGCGCGACGAGGTCGTGATCAGCGCCGGAAAGAACACGGTGAACGCTGAGGGCGGGTCGGCGTTGATAGCCGGCGCGGGTCGGTTGCGGCTTGCCTGGTACTATGTGGCAGACAGCCTAAAGCCGGTGTCGCTGGTACCCGGGACGGTTGATGAGAGCTACGGCAGCACGGTGGCGGCCTTCCGAGTTGGCAAGGACACGCAGCTGTTCGCCGTCGGCGCGCCGGAAAAGCGTCAGGTGTGGCTGTTCCGCGCCAAGGCCGGCAACGTCGCAGACTCGCTAGGTTGCATCGGCGGCTTGCCTTCGTTCGGTCGATCGCTGGCGGCTGGTTTGGTGACCCCTGACGACATCGACGAGGATCTCGTCATCGCCGACGCGAACAATGTTCACGTTTTTGACGGCGCGAAATTGGCGAAGCTGCCGGCCACCACGAGCTCGGCTTGTGGTTTGGCGGGGCTGCCGGCTGGAACGCTCATTACGTCGTTTGACTGTGGATCGGATAACAACGTGTCCGGTTGTGCGACGTCTAATTTCGGAGCGACGCTCGAGGTCGGAGATCTCGATGGCAACGGGGATGGCGAAGTCATCGTTGGCGCGCCCGGCATGACCGTACGCGACGTCAGCGGGGCAGGCGCGGTGCTCATATACGATGTGGATACGAACGGTACACGGCCCCACTCGCTGTCGGACATCAAGTTCCTATCGTCCGCTGAAGGCGACGACCGACTGGGCGCGTCGCTAGCAGTCCCCTATATCGGCGACCGCAACATCATCGCCGCGGGCGCCCCCGGAAACGGCAAGGTGGCACTGTTCTACTGCTCGAGCCTGCCCGGGTTTGCCGGCGGCGGTCGCTGCCCATGAGCAGGCACAGTCTGGGCGTCATGAAGGACGAGTAACCGTGTCATTGCTTCCCGAGCGCAAACAGATTCTGGTCGTCGACGATGAGCCCAACCTGCGTCGCGTACTTGCCGCGCAGCTGGGGCGCGATGGATACGATGTACAGACCGCTGAAGACGGCGAACAGGGGCTGCAAATGCTCCGAGACAATCACTTCGATCTCGTCATTACGGATCTGAAGATGCCGTCCGTTGACGGGATGGAATTGCTGCGCCAGGCGCTCGAATTCGAACCGGAACTGCCGATCGTCATGATCACGGCTCACGGGACGGTCGACAACGCTGTCGAGGCGCTGAAGACCGGCGCATTCGACTACATTACGAAGCCGTTTGATCAAAGCGAGGTCCGCGCGATCGTCGGGAAGGCGCTGCGCACGCGGGATCTTTCGGCGACTGAAGCTTCACGCCAAGACTCGCCGACGGACGAAGGTGCGCGCTTTGGCATCATCGGTCGCTCCCCGCAGATCCGCGAACTGTATGAAGTCTTGGAGCGTGTCGCGGATACGCCCACCACGGTGTTGATCGGGGGCGAGAGCGGCACCGGCAAAGAGCTCGTCGCTCGCGCGCTGCATGAGAACTCGTCGGTAGCCGACCAGCCGTTCATCAAGGTGAACTGCGCCGCGATCCCGCGCGACCTCATGGAGAGCGAGCTGTTCGGATATGAACGCGGAGCGTTCACCGGGGCGGTCGGCTCGAAGCCCGGGCGTTTCGAACTGGCGACCGGCGGAACGCTGTTTCTGGACGAGATCGGTACGATTCCCGTGGAAATGCAGGTCAAGCTGTTGCGCGCGCTTCAGGAAAGCGAGTTCGAGCGGGTTGGCGGCGTCAAGACGATCCGCGTGGACGTGCGGCTCGTTGCAGCAACCAACAGCGATCTGAAGAAGGAGATCACGGACGGTACGTTCCGCGAGGACCTTTACTACCGGCTAAACGTCGTGCCGATTCGGCTGCCACCGCTGCGTGATCGTCCGGACGATATCCCGCTGCTGGTGACCCATTTTATCGAGAAGTTCAACGCGCGACTCAAGAAGTCCGTGTCTTCAGTGAGTGCGGACGCGGATCAGTTGCTGCGTGGGTATGCTTGGCCGGGCAACATTCGCGAACTCGAGAACGTGATAGAGCGAGCGGTGCTGTTCTGCGATGGTTCGG
>JAUIKB010000455.1 GCA_030430975.1 Polyangia bacterium | reverse complement strand
AACGCCGAGGTCGAGATCGTCTACGCCCTCGAGCATCGCGATGAGCTGATGCTCGCTGACGCGCTCGTGACGTTCGGGAGCGACAAGCCGTTCAAGTGGTTGCCGGCGGCTCAGAAAGAAGCCGCTAAGGACTTGAGCGAATTCGTTGCGCAGTTCCCGGAAGCGAAACGTGCCGTACAACGCGTCCTGGTCGGGCCGGCACCGCAGGCCGTCAAAGTGCACGGGCGGGAGTGGGGTACCGACTTGGTGATCGTCGGTACCCACGGCCGCTCGGGCGTGCGGCGACTGGCGATGGGTAGCACCGCCGAGCGCATCGTGCGGATGTGTGAGACGCCGGTGCTGACCGTTCCCGTCGACGGCGCCGAGGATCAGCCCGCGCGCGTCGGCATCGACAAGATCTTGTGTCCGATCGATTTCTCGGATGGTGCGACCCGTGCGTTTGCGTGTGCTGTTGAGTTCGCGGAGAAGTTCGACGCCAAGATCGACGTTCTTCACGCCTACGAAGCCCCGACGTTCGTGCGCCCGGATCTGATGATCTGGATCACCGAAAACAACTCGCAGCCGCTCAACGACCACCTGTATCTGGAGAGTCGACGAAAGCTCGAGCAGTTCAGTGATGAGCTGGGTGAACGGGAGAAACGCCGGGTCGATAACGCGCTCATCGAGGTGGGACCGCCGCCGCGCGAGATCGCCCGCGTCGCAGAGGAGGGCGGCTACGACCTGATCGTCATGGGGACCCACGGCCGCTCCGGCTTGTCGCGCTTCGTGATGGGGAGCGTTGCGGAACGCGTGGTTCGCGAGGCGACCTGCCCGGTGATGTCCGTGCGAATCAAAGAGTAGCGCCGCCTAGCGAGCGCACCCTTGCCAACCGGACGCCGCCGCATCACAACGGCGGACATGTCAGCCATCGAATCCAAGCAGTGGACCCTCGCCTCCCGTCCGGTCGGCAAGCCCGACCAGGAGAACTTTCAGCAGACGACCGGTGAGGCGCCGGCGCCGGGGGAAGGACAAATCCAGGTGCGCAACCACTGGATGTCGGTCGACCCGTATATGCGCGGCCGGATGATCGACCGGAAGAGCTACGTTCCACCTTTCGAAGTCGGTGAGGTTCTGCAGGGCGGGGCGATGGGCGAGGTCGTGGCATCTCAGCATCCCGACTTCGCGCAAGGAGACCAGGTGCTGTCGATGGCCGGTTGGCGTGAAGCTTGGACGGCGGCGCCGGAACAGGCGATGGCGCGCAACATCCCGAAAGGCCCGCTACCGATGCAGGCGTTTTTGGGGGTTGCAGGTATGCCGGGCCTGACCGCCTACGCGGGGATTCTGCACGTCGCTGAGCTGAAGGAAGACGATGTCGTGTTCGTGTCGGGAGCCGCTGGTGCTGTCGGATCGACCGTTGTGCAGATCGCGAAGCTGAAGGGCTGCACGGTGGTCGGGTCGGCGGGCGGCGACGCCAAGTGCGAATACGTGAAGTCCCTCGGAGCCGATGCGGTCATCGACTACAAGGCTGCGGGCAACTATCAGGGTCTGCTGCAGGCACTGCAGTCGGTGGCCGCGGGGGGCATCGACGTCTACTTCGACAACGTTGGCGGGGACCACCTCCAGGCGGCGATCGAGTGCGCCAAGCCCAACGGCCGGTTCGCTCTGTGTGGCATGATCGCTGAGTACAACGCCACGGAGCCTTCGCCGGGCCCACACAACATGATGCAACTGGTCGGCAAGCAGCTGCAGCTGCGCGGCTTCATCGTGACAAGCTACAGTCATCTGATGCCTCAGTTCATCCAGGACGTCGGCGGTTGGATCGCTGATGGCAAGCTCCAGTACCAGGAGACAGTGGTCGAAGGGATCGACGAGGCACCAGCCGCGTTCATTGGACTGTTCGCTGGCGCCAACACGGGCAAGATGCTCGTCAAGTTGACATGAGCTTCTGACCGCCGAGGTTGCGGAAGGGGCCCACCCGGATGTTATGTTGATTTGAGTGGGCGCGAGGAAACATAAACCGATCGATCCTTCGAAGTGGTCTCGCTGGACCGACAAGAAGCTGCTCGACACGCGGATGTGCGATCTCGGGTTGACGCTGGCCGGTACCTGGCTGGAAGACTCCGTCGGAACGCTCCACGGTGAACTGGAAACGCGCGGGCTGCGCTTGAAGCCGCACTGTTGGTTGGCCGAGGAGTGGTTCTCACCGGAGGGTGTGCCCGGCATCGCGCTGCCCTTCTATCTTGCGCACAAGCGACTCATGCGCCTCGAGAAGAAGCAAATGCTCGAGGTCGAGGGCGGCAGCCGGCGCGAGTGCATGAGGTTGCTCAGGCACGAGGCGGGCCACGCCATGCAGCACGCGTTTAATCTGCAGCGCAAGCGCCGCTGGCAGGAGCTGTTCGGTAAAGCATCACAGCCCTATCCTGACTTCTATCGACCGAACCCGGCGAGTCGGAAGTACGTGCTGCATCTCGATCTTTGGTATGCTCAAAGTCACCCTGAAGAAGACTTCGCTGAGACATTTGCCGTCTGGTTAACCCCAACGTCGCGCTGGCGAACCCGCTATAAAGGCTGGCCGGCGCTTAAGAAGCTTGAGTACGTCGACGAGCTCATGTCCGAGATCGCCGGCACCGCGCCCCAAGTTCGCGTTAAGGAACAGCCGTATCGAATCTCCACCGTCAGTAAGACGCTCCGCGAGCACTATGCAGAGAAGCGCGAGCGCTTCGTGTCGACGGCCCAGTCGATTTACGATCGGGATTTGCGATCGCTATTCAGCGCCGACGTCGATGAGGGTGAACCGGCCGGTAAGTTCTTGCGCCGAAATAAGGCGCAGGTGCGGGCGATCGTCGCGCGTTGGAGCGGTCAGTACGAGTTCACGCTGGAGGTAGTCGTGAAGGAAATGATCGACCGATGCCGCGATTTGAACCTACGCGCGACCGGGCCCGAAGAGGAATTACGTATGCAATTCGCGGTGTTACTGGCTGCGCGCACGACGCATCAGCTCTACCGACAGCGCGACTGGTACCCGATGTAAGCTGCGGACCCTAGGTCCCAGTATGTCGCGGCGTTCGCTTCGAGTCACCGTCCTCGCTCATCCTGAGCTGATCCCGCCTGATGACGTCTCGGGTATCGCTGAAGAAACTGTCAACGAGTACAAGACCGAGTACGACGTCATCACGGCGCTGCGCGAGCTAGGCCACGAGGTTGCGACCCTCGGACTTTCTGACGAACTGCGGCCGCTGCGTTTGCACCAGTCTGAGTACAAGCCGCATATCGTCTTCAATCTGCTCGAAGAGCTGCGTGGCGAACCTCGATACGACATGTATGTCGTCGCCTACATGGAGGTCCGTGGCCTGAAGTACACCGGCAACTCGCCGCGCGGACTAATGCTGGCCCGTGACAAGGCGCTCAGTAAAAAGGTGTTGGCGTATCACCGCGTCCGCTCACCGCGGTTCCTGGCGATTCCGCGCGATCGACGCATCCCCAATTTGAATCGACTGACGTTTCCGGTGATCGTCAAGAGCATGAACGAAGATGCGTCCGTCGGCATCAGTCAGGCGTCCGTAGTCGAAGATGAACCCAAGGCGCGGGAGCGCGTCGAGTACCTGCACGAACAGGTGGGGACCGATGTGATCGTTGAGGAGTTCATCGCCGGTCGCGAAATCTATGTTGGTGTTCTCGGCAACAAACGGCTCAACGTATTCGAACCGATCGAACTCGTGTTCGAGAAGGAGCCTCCAGGCCGCAAGATAGCCACGGAGAAAGCGAAGTTCGATCTCGCATATCAACGGCGCTGGGGCATCGACATCAAACTGGCCGAAGGGATCCCAGACGCCACGCTTGCGGAGCTGAAACGCGTTTCACGGCGTATCTACAAGGCGCTCGACCTGCGCGGCTACGCTCGTATTGACTTCCGACTCGATCGTCAGGGTAGGCTATTTTTCTTAGAGGCAAATCCGAATCCGGACATCGCACGGTACGAGGAGTTCGCGACTGCGGCCGAGCAGGCGGGCTTCGGTTACGAGGAGCTGATCGCCAAGATCGTGGCGCTGGGCCTACGGCGCTAAGCCTTCGCCGGGTTTAGCCCATATAGCGCCGTTCGCGGCCAGGCGGGGCATTTCGCCCCATGCGCTGCGCCCAAGCGCGACCGGATGTTGGGCGCGGATCTTGCTCTGAGAGACGTATGTCCATCGACTCCACCAAAATCACGCTTTCGCTCAAATTGGGGGCCGAGCGACTCATCGAGCTGCTGAACCAGCTGACCCCTGTCCGGATTCACATGACGCCGACCGATGAGGACCGGCGCTGGCTGGAGCTGGATTCTCCGACGTCGGCCAGTCTGGTGGCCGGCAAGGGGTTGCGGGTCAGCACGCGTGGCCGACTGCGTTACAAGGTGTTGGGTATCACGGTTCCCGTGACCATTCGCACACTTGAGCTAATGCTGTCGCCTAGGATCGGGGACGCGGGCGACGCGAGTCGCTGTCTGATGTTCGACGTCGAAATCCTGGACGCTGACCTGTCGATGGTGCCGGCGGTGGTCGATTCGATGCTCGTATCGAAGCTCAACGCCGCCCTGTCCCCCCACAAGACCAAGGCCTTTTGGGAGTTCGGCGAGACGTTGAGCCGCGCCTTCAACCTGCCGCGCCGCCTGGAGCCCCTCGACCAGTTCACGTTGACGTCGACGGGCGGAGCCGTGGTCGTCACGGATGAATTCGTTCAGCTTCGGCTCGACTTCGGGGCGCAGATCTCTCGAATGCATCCCCTCGCCGGTGATGGCTAAGGGGCGCGATCTCAGCGCGGGACTTGGGTTTCCGATGTCCGAGGGCGAGGTGGTTCAGCGGCGGGTTTCGTGATGGGGGGCGGTTGGATGCGCGCGCCGTCGCGCATCCAGAACTGAGGCGAGTACCAGACGCTACCGTCCTTGCGTAGCTGAACCTGTGGACGCGCAACCCGCGCTCCGGTCGGTGGATTGACCCAGCCACCGCGCGACCAAACCCAGCGCTGGACTCGCCACCGCCAGTGACCGTCGAGCCAAACCGCGTCGGCGTTGGGCGGATCGGGCACGACCTCGGGAAGCGCGGCCGGCGGGACGTACGGGACTTGCCGATAGTCTGCAGCGTGCGGCTTGGCGGCCGCGGGTTCTGGAATGGAGTTTCCGCACGCGCAGGTCCAGAACGCGCTAACTACAGTGATCGTTAGCCAGCGCGGAAAGGCGCAAAGTAGCTGGCGCGCGAGTTGCATACCTCTAGGAATACTCGTCAAGGGCGCAGTCGCCCAGACCCTGAGATGAACCACGAGCACTTTCCGCAGCCACCCCTCGTCGTGGCGTGGCTTATTCGAGCCGCGCTCGCGGTCTGCGTTGGTTTGACGTCTGGATGCACGACCATTCCGGAAGGCCGATCGAGTCTCCACGCGCTTGAGTTTGAGGGTAACGACGCAGTTAGCGCGACCGAACTCGAGGAG
>JAUIKB010000454.1 GCA_030430975.1 Polyangia bacterium | reverse complement strand
GCCAGCTCGCTTCGCTTCGCAGCTCGGCCCGGGAAGCCTGCGGCGGGCCTCGCAGCTCAGCGACTCCGTTATTTTGGTTCCTGCTCGCTCGTTCGTAGCTGGGCTCGAATGACGGAGGCGTTTTCGAGCCGGTGTGCGCCTGGACTAGCGTTGTATCCGGATGTCCTGCCCGGTGGTTCGTGTCTGGGCTCGACTGACGGAACCGTATTCGAGACGTTGCGAGTCCGAACCGGCGCCAGCTCGCTTCGCTTCGCAGCTCGGCCCGGGAAGCCTGCGGCGGTGGCGCCAGCTCGCCCTTAGAACTGGCCGTGAAGCGAGACCGCGTAGCCGTCGCGGAGGCGCGAGGGTGCGATCGCTAGCTGCGGTACCGGTTGCCGCACCAGTTGCTTACCCGCGGTGGCGATCCCGCCGATCAACAGCAGTGCCCCCGCGCCTTGGATGACCCCGTCGACCGCAAGGAGACCGGGCACCGGTGGGTCGTCTTTCTCCGCCAACATGATCCAAGGTCCGGCGACGGGCAGCAGAAGCCAACCGGTCACGCCCGGCTGCAAGAGCCCGGCGACGTAGGCTCCGAGGTACCCGAGAGCGAACAGCCCGGCTCCGGCGTAGCGCGCCGTGGCTGGACCGTCGTGCATGCTGGTCTCGACGTCGTAGCCGGCGGGAATGGGGTCACCGCTGCTGTAGGGTCGTTCTTCGCACAGGCCGCCACCGCATCGCCCAGTCCAACAGTCGCGCCACTCCCGACAGACGTCGCCTATCTCGCAGGGTGGACAGTCGCCGCCGCAGTCGACGTCGGTCTCCGGGCCGTTTCGTTTCCCGTCTGAACAGTTTGCGAGCGCCGAAGAGGCGTAGCCGAGGCAGATAGCCAGAGCCGCTATCGAGAGGAAGAGCTTAAGCGATTGGCACGGAAGAGGAGCACGGCGGAGCGGCACGCGCGGATGCTATCACCGGCGCGGGACGAGTGTGCGCACGTTTTGTGGCGGCGGACGCGGCATTGGCGGCGGCGGTTGGCTAGCCGCGACGGCCGTGTTGGGCGGACCGGTTGTCGGACCCGGGGCGAGTCGTCGGTTTAGGTCCGCAAAGCCTCGCGCCAGTAGATTCTTGCGTTCCGGCGACAGCGCGCTCGGATATCGCATTTCCACTTGAGAAGTGTAGCGAAGCCAGCGCTGCGCTCCGTGAACGTCACCGAGCGCCAGCAGCGTCATACCGCGGTACAAGCTGTACTCGGCGCGCTCTTGGGGCGGTGCCTCCCGAAGCCGGGCTTCGGTTCGTTCGAAGACTTCTGCCGCCTCGATGTAGCGTCCATCATGATACAGACCAGTACCGTGGCGCACGTAGCTCGTGCACTGAACGCACCCGACGAGCGCGACGCCGAGCACGAGCTGCTTGCTCGCTGCCCACCACATGCCACTAGCGTACACTCGCACGCGGCTCCGCGCATCTCGGCGGGGTGCCGTAATCGACCGCGGCGCCTGAAAAATGTGGTGCAAAGTAGTATGATTCCTACAGTCGCGCAGGAGGCCGGATGAGTATCAAAGACAAGATGAAGCAACGTGGAATGGAGCTGATGGGAGACCCCCGTGTGCTCAAGCTCATGCAAAATGAGCAGTTCATGAAGGCGATGATGACAGCCGTTCAGGTACCGGGAAAAGTGAACACCTTCACGACCGAACAGGCCGAGCGGTTCGCGCGCATGGCCCGCGTGCCGACGCTTCAGGAGCACAAGGACCTAAAACGTCAGGTCAAGAATCTGAAGTCCGACGTTGACCGTCTGAAAAAGCGCCTCGAAGCGCTTGAACCAGCCGACTAGGCACAACTGGACTCGATCGGCAGCGGCAGGTTGCCAGCGGCGGCTCACCCTGGCACATTCTCCGCCAGATGTGCCGACAGCACACCGTGGGGGTCGCTGAGCGACGGGAGATCCTATGCAACTTCGATATGTACTACCGCTAGCGGTGGCGTGTGCCATTGCGCCGACGGGACTGATGGCTCAGCCCGCGGACGATGCCGCCAAACCCGATACGCCCGAAGGTCCGCCCGCTGAAGGGGATGCGGACGCGACCCCGGATACCGGAGCCGAATCTGACACCGCGGAGGCGGACGCCAAGACTGAGGAGTCGCCGGCAGACGATGCCGGATCCGTTGAAGACGACAAGCCCGAGCAGACCGAAGAGCAGAAGGACGCCGTGGAGGTCGCTCAGGCCGGCGACTCGCCGGTCGAGCTCCCCGGCAAGACGTATTACTTCGTCGGCGCGCGTTACCGTGCGGTCATCGTTCCGAAGTTCATGCAGAACCTGTTCGCGGACGGTGGTCGCACCATTGTCTCGCATGGAGTTGGCCCAGAGTTTGCCATCCGGAAAGACGGGTTCGAGTATAACTTCTCGATCTGGTTCGCCGACTACAGCATGCAGGAAACACCGTTCAAGTCGAGCAGTGACGGTGAAAAAGCGTGGGAGATCATCGAGTCGGAACTCAAGATGATCTACCTGACGACGGATTTTCTCTGGAGCCAGGAGTTCACGCCGAGCTTGGCGCTGAACTACGGCGCCGGCTTCGGGTTTGGCATCGTCTTCGGCGACTTGTTCCGGACGCAGGCCATCCCGCCCGGCAACCGTGAGGCGGGCGACCCATACACTTACCAGAAGTGCAACGCGCCAGGCAGCCCGGCGGGTGGCGATTACTGTGACAACGACAACGAGCACTATAACGGCTTCGTGGAGCCGAGCTGGGCAGGCGGCGGTTCGGTGCCGGTCATCTTCCCATGGCTGGCGTTGCAGGCTGGGTTGCGTTTCAAACCGCATAAAAACTTCGTCGCGCGGCTGGACGCTGGCTTTGGTACGAGCGGGTTCTTTGCTGGGCTGGGGTTGGACTACGGACTTTAGGGCGCTGCTCAGTGGCGCTGCAGTTACCGGCTAGATATATCGCCATCGACCGTCTGGGGCAGGGTGGTGGCGGTGAAGTGTGGTCCGTCAAAGATCGGCACAGCGAGGGTGCGTTCGCCCTCAAGGTCTTGGCGGAGGGTGCGAGTGAGCGCGAAATGGCCGCGCTGGTTCGCGAGGCCGTGGCGCTGTCCGGCTTAGAAGGCCTCGGCGTTCCCCGGGTGATGAGTTTTGGGCGCCTGCCGGGGACCGGACGTCCCTATATGGTTCGGGAATTGGTCGTCGGTCGGAGTCTTCAGGAGATCCTCGATGGAGACGGTACGATCGAGCAGGCGTTGTCGGCGCTGGCCCGGTCGGCGGAGCAAGTCACGCTGCTTCATCGGGCGGCCATGCTTCACGGCGATATCAAGCCGGCGAACGTCATTGTGACTCCCGAAGGCGAGGCGACGCTCGTCCCCGTGACCGTTCGCGCGGAGATCTATGCGCTCGGCGTCACTCTGCGCGACGTTCTGGAGATGGATGCGCGCGGGCTCGGCGACGATGTGATCGCCGAACTCCGCGCAGTCGCCGATCGCGCGGTCGTCGACGCGCCCGGGGATCGATATCCGTCCGCCGACGAGTTCGCCAGCGCGCTGCGACGAGCGGCTCATCTCAACTCGCACCTCGATGCGGCGCGGGACGTTGCGCTGTGGCCGATCGTGGGCATGGATGAAACCCACGCGCAGCTTCTGGAGCGTGTGGTCGAGCTACCGCCGTCCGCCGTACTGCGCTTGGTCGGACCGACGGGCTCTGGACGTAGCGCGCTATTGCGGCGCCTGGCCTGGTCGCTCGGGGTCGAGGGGCGTCCGCTGGCCTGGATCGATGACGGCATCGTTCACGACTCCGAGGCGGTGATGGGGGAGCTGACCGACCTAGCGCCCCGGGACGCCTTCATTCTCATCGACGATGCCGAGCGGCTTGGGCACGGTCCTGCGGGGCGAATCGCGAAACTGATCGCCGATGGCGCGCGGCTCGTTCTGGTCGGCGACACGGCACTATCGCTCACGGCGGAAGCGTTCAGCGTGCCTCGCCTCGATCGTGTGGCTGCAGTCGACCTCGTGCGACGCGCGGTTCCTTCGCTAACCGAGCACCTGGTGACGCACGTTGTTAATGTCGCCGACGCCCGACCCGGGAAGCTCCGTCGCATCGTCGGATTGCTGGCGACCGAGGCGGTCACATCGGAGGAAGACATCGACGCGGTGCTCCGCGGTGAGGGGGTTCACCAAGGTTCGCTGGCGCCGACCGACCCGCTCGCCCGCGCGGTTCACTTTCTGGACCGCGGGCGCTTCAAAGATGCCGAGCGCGTGCTCGACGACTTGAGCGAGCTGGGCGGCGTCCACGTGACGGTTGCGCGTGCTCGACTCCATCTCGGCCTCGGCGAAGCGTCGCGTGCGCTGGAGCTGCTGGCGGCGATCGAATCCGAGGCGAAGGGAGCGGACAGCGAGGCATCTAGGGCCTGGTCGCTCTATTTCGCTCGGGCGCTCCTCGGCACCGGCGAGTACGCGCGCGCCGTAGAAGCGCTCCAGACAGTGAGCGGCACGAACGCGCAGGACCTGGCGAACGCGCCGACGGCTGCCGGCACGGCGGAACAGGATCCCGTCGCGGTCGAGGCGACCGCCTATCAGGGATTGGCGTTGTCGTACCTCGGCAAGCACGACGATGCTCAGACGACGCTCGGCTACGCGGTTCACGCCGCGCGGCTGTCGGCTAATCCGCGCGTCGAAGGCGTCGCGCAGGCGTGCCTCGGCGTCGTGTTGCAGCGTGCCGATCGCGTAGAAGCCGCCCGTGCGGCTTACGAACAAGCCATCGTTGCTGGTGAGTCTGCCGGCGATGCCGGCGTGCTCGGCACCGCGCAGCTGAATCTCGCTGGACTTCTCAAGGTGAGCGGCGAGATCGCTGGCGCGATCGAGCACTTCGAGGCCGCCGCGGACATGGGACGGCGGTCGGGGAGACGATCGACCGCGCGCAGCGCGCTGCTGAACCTCGCTAACACCGATCTGTACCTGGGCCGCCTGGCGCGCGCCCGCCAAAGCATCGAGAGTCTCCAGGCGCAGCGGGCCGAACTCCCGCCCGTAGGGAAGGCCCAGCTGGACGGACTCGCCGCTGAGTTCGCCGCCCGTTCCGGCGCGACCGAACAAGCGATCGAGCTGTACGAAGCGTGCGCGACCGCATACGAAGCGCTGGGACGCGCGACGGACGCGGCGGAGGCGCGACTCGAAGCGGTGCTGCTCGTTGGACGAACCCCACGGCCGGATACGGCGATGATGCAGGCGTCGATCAAGAAGGCTCGGGAGGGGCTCGCCGATTCGTCTGCGCACGGCGCCTTGCTCCATTTGGCGAGTGCGCGGCTGCACATGCTGAAAAAGCGCGAGGACTCAGCGCGAGCCGAACTCGAGGCTGCGCTGGAGAGCGCGCGCAGCGCCGGTCAACGAGAGTGGGTGTGGCGGGCCCTCGAGGCGCGCGCAGAGCTAGCCGAGGCTTCGGATCAACTGACGCTGGCGCGACGCGATCGTGAGGAAGCGCTTTCGGTGC
>JAUIKB010000453.1 GCA_030430975.1 Polyangia bacterium | reverse complement strand
CTTCGACATGGAGCAGCGGTTCCCGGACGCTCGCTCGATGCTCGCGGCCGTCAAGGCTGCCATCGAGGGTGGCGACTTCGAGGACTCGATGCACATCCCGCGTCCGTCTGTCGTTCGTCGGCCAGTACCGCTTCCGACCCTGACGGCCCGGACCGATGAGTACGCCAAGGCGGTCACTTCGGCGGGCGCTCCTCAATCGCTAGGTCCCAAGGTTTCGGTTACGCCGACGACCTCCACACCCATGATTCGCTCCGCGCCGCCGCCGAGCAAGCGAGCGGTGTGGCCGGCGGCGGTAGCGTTGCTTTTGGCCCTCGTCGGAACGCTGGTTGCGGTGTTGGTCTTGAAGGCGCCGGGGGACCCCCCGACCGCTGAACCGGCCCAGCCCGCCACAACGGGTGTCGAGCCGCCAGAGGTCGACACCGAACCGTCTCCCGAGCCCGAACCGTCATCGGCTGCTAGTGCGGTCTCCTCGGCTTCGGCGCCGGCGTCCTCGGCCAAGCCGAAGGCGGTGAAGGCGGTGCAAAAACCGGTTCGACCGACGAACGTGGCGACAAAGCCGACGCCTCCAGCTACCAAACCGACCGCCCGCCCAACCCCGGTTCGGCCGCCGATCAAGACCGCACCCACGACCAACCCGTTTGATAGGCGTCATTGATGATGCGATCGGCGTTGACGGCAGCGGGAGCCCGCCGCTAACTCAGGCTCTGATGCGCGCTCGATTCCGCTTCGCCTTAGCTGCGTGGCTTACCGTAGCGGGTGCCGCGGTCGGCGCCAGCGCCCAGGTCCGCGATCCCGCCGCAGGCGAAGCGCTGTTCACCGAAGGCCGCGCAGCCGCCAAAGCCGGTAACTACAAGCTCGCGTGCGAGAAGTTCTACGAGAGTCAACGCCTGGACCCAGCGATCGGAACGGTGTTCAACATCGCCGATTGCGAAGAGCGTCTGGGGCACCTGGCTACGGCGTGGACGAAGTACCGAGAGGTCCTTCAAAAGGTCGGTCCCGAAGATGCGCGCCATGCGATCGCGAAGAAGCAATCCGAAGCGTTGAAGCCCCGACTGCCGAAGCTCCTGGTGCTGGGCGACCAGCTGCCCGAGTCCGCCACGGTCAAGCGTGGTCTCGTCGAGCTAGGCCGCGCGAGTTTCGGAACGGCGCTGCCGGTCGACCCGGGTGACCACGAGATCGTCGTCTCTAATCCTGGGCACGAGGACGCGCGCTTTCGCGTGGAGCTCAAAGAAGGCGAGACCACCGAAGTTACCCTGCGCCTGGGCAAGCAGGTCGATAGCGGCCCTGCCGAGCAGGATTCGAGCGCTGCGGTCACCAGGGGCAGCGACCGTACACTCGGTTGGATACTTGCCGGCGTTGGGGTCGCCGGACTCGCGGTGGGTGGCATCACCGGATTGATGGTGTTAGGCGAGAAGTCCATCGTCGACGAAAATTGCGACGCGGATAAACGATGCAACCAAACCGGGCTGGATGCGGTGGACTCCGGGCAGACGCTTGCCCCCATCAGCACGACGGGGTTCATCATCGGTGTTCTCGGGCTCGGTGTCGGCGGCTACTTTCTACTCAAGCCCGCCGAAAAGCCGAAGCATGCGCTGGTGCCGAGCATTGGACCTCGCGGCGGCGGGCTGCACTTCTCAGCTACGTTTTAGGCAAAGCTCTGCGCCGGCTCATTGGGTCGACAACACCGGCGCGCTGCAGTTGTCATCGGCGGCTGTTCATGGAAGATCGCTGGCATGAGCGAGAGCGCCAACGATTCCAAACCGACCAGCCATCGTTTCGAAGCCGAAGTCAGCCAAGTTCTTCGACTTGTAGTCGACTCGCTGTACTCCAATCCAGAGGTGTTCCTGCGCGAGCTGATCTCCAATAGTTCGGACGCCCTGGACAAGCTTCGTTTCCAGGGCATATCTAACCCCGAGCTGCTGGATGCCGACGACGAGCTCCACATCACCATCCAGCCCGACGCCGAGCGTGGCGTGCTGATCATCGAGGACAACGGCATCGGCATGACGCGAGACGAGATGGTGTCGAACCTGGGCACCATCGCGCGATCGGGTTCGCGCCAACTAGTCGAAGCGCTGAAAGCCAAAGGCGACGCTGCGCCCGGATTGATCGGTCGCTTTGGCGTGGGCTTCTACAGCGCGTTTCTCGTCGCTACCCGCGTCGACGTCGAGAGCCGATCCGCGCTGGGTGAGACCGCGCACCGCTGGAGCTCCGATGCGGTGGACGGCTTCGAAATCGAGCCGATCGATCGGGATGATCGGGGCACGCGCTTGACGCTCCACCTGAAAGAGGACGCCAAGGAGTACCTAGAGCCGACACGGCTACGGCAACTCGTCCAGCGCTACTCGGACTACGTGCCCCACGTGATTCGCCTGGCCGCCGGTGACGATGAACCGGAACAGATCAACCGCGCCTCGGCGCTTTGGCAACAGAACCCCAAGGAGGTGGAACTCGAACAATACGAGGAGTTCTATAAGCACCTTAGTCACGACTGGCAGCCGCCGCTAGCGCACCGCCACTTCAGGATTGAGGGTACGCAGCTGTTCTCTGGCGTGCTGTTCATCCCAAAGCAGCCAGCTCCGGATCTCTTTGATCCGACGGCGAATCGCGGGCTGCGCCTGCACGTGCGCCGGGTGTTTGTCATGGATGACTGCGCGGAGCTGCTGCCGCGTTGGCTGCGCTTCGTCCGCGGCGTCATCGATAGCGACGACCTGCCGCTCAACGTGTCCCGCGAGATCCTCCAGGACTCCCGGATCGTGCGGACGATGCGTCAGCAGGTGGTGCGTCAAACTCTCGGTTTGCTCGAACAGTTGGCCGACGAAAAGCCGAATGATTACGAGCAATTTAATGCCAGCTTTGGTGCAGTGCTCAAAGAGGGGTTGCACTTCGATCCCGACCTCAAGGACCGGCTGGCGAAACTCGCGCGTTTCGGTTCAACCACGAGCGACAAGCCGCGGTCATTGCAGGGATATGTCGATGACATGCCCGAAGGACAAGACGCGATCTACTATGCGGTGGGCGAGTCCAAGGCGGCGCTTGCGGCGAGTCCTCAGCTCGAGGGCTTGCGAAAAGCTGGCACCGAAGTGCTGCTGATGACCGACGCGGTCGATCCCTTCGTCGTCGCGGCCATCGAGGCATTTAGCGAGCATCCGCTCCGATCGGCGATGGCTGAAGAAGCCGAAAGCGACGACTCGGACGACGACACGCAGGACACCAACGAACTCAAACCACTGCTGGAACGCTTCGAGCGGGTGTTGGGCGATCGGGTAGCCAAGGTCGTGGTGTCGACACGCTTAACGGAGTCACCCGCCTGCCTGGTGCAGGCAAAGGGCGGCATCGACCCCCATCTCGAGCGCATGTTGCGAGCGCAACAGCTCGAAGTTCCAGCGTCGAAACGCGTGCTGGAGCTGAATCCTCAGCACGCGCTGGTGAAGCGCCTGGCCGAAATCAACACCGAACAGGCGGAACGCGCCGCCGAGTGGGTCGAGGTCCTATATGCGCAAGCGCTGCTCGCCGAGGGCACGCCGCCGGACGACCCAGCCGATTTCGCCAAGCGTTTGACGAAGCTATTGACCGAGTCCCTCGGTGGATAGCGGTTCGGATTCGGTCCGGCTGCAAGAGATCAGCGAGCACGACGGCGTTACAGTCGTGCGCGTAGCGGTTGATGGCGACGCGGCCATCCTGCACGTCGGACGGTGCTCAGCCCGGCTGCCGCCGACGGCCATTCAAGCCGTCATGCAGCGCTACGGCAAGCCGTTGCAGGCCCCGCTCGAGACCATCGAGCGAATCGCGTTGCCCGGTGGCACGACCCTGGCACGAGCGAGGTTCCGACCGCGGTACGATGTGATCGCCAAGGACTACGCTGTCTGGACGAGCGAGGGAGGCGAAACGTTCGCGGAACTGTCCGTCACCGTCGCGGCTGCGCTCCGATTCTTGGTTAAGGATCGACTTCAGTAACCTGTGTCCACAAGCCCGCAGCTTGTGTGCGATCCGACTCGGGGCTGGCGGTGAAAGCGCCTTTTCCGCAGAAAACTGGGCTGGCCTGAGTTCTGCAACGTAGGTTGGGATGACCTTGGAGAAGACGATGAACCGCTCAACTCACACAATACTGCTCATCTCGTTAGGAATCGCCGTCTGCGGCTGCGAGCGAGGCAGCACAGAACCCACCAAGGAAACGGTTGCCGAACGGAAAATCGCACCAGCGGCTACGCCGCCGAAAGCGAAAGTAAAAGTCACTCAGCAGCGTGACAAAGCAGCGGTAGCGGTGGACCAACCCGCCGCTGGCGGCAAGGTTGCGGACGAGCCCGAGAAGCCAGACGACGCGGTCGGCACCCAGGGAACGACGGAAACCGCGAAACCTGCGCCGAAGAGGGCGACGTCCGATACGGGCACCGAGCAACAGACCGCGGCGGGTGGGCTGTCGATCAAGCGACTGGTCGTCGCCGGGGCGATCGAGCAACGTGAGCCGGTGACCACTCAGACGATTCGTGCCGACGGCAAGCCTGTCTATGCCTTCGTGGAACTCCGCAACGATTCCGATTCCGATCGAAATGTGATCGTAACGTTTGAGCGTTCGGATGGCACCAAGGTTGGCCGTGTGCCGTTGAAGGTCCCCGCGAAACAGCGCCGTTGGCGCACTTGGGGTCGCACTCAGTTGATACGCAAGACCGGCGACTGGGAAGCCGTGGTGCGTACCAAGGGCGGCGAAGAGATCGGCCGCGTCGGGTTCAAAGTCGCGCAGGGTTGAGTGGGCAGCACGTCGGGGCTAGACTGCCCGACGATGCGCTTACTTCCTAAAACGCTTGCGATTTCCATGGCTCTTTGTGGAGCGATGGTCACAGCATCGGCCTCCGCTGACGACGTCAAAGTAAGCGATAAGGCCCGGGCTCACTTTAACGCTGGTCTCAACCTGATGCAGGATCCCGGTGGCGCCCGCTATCGGGAGGCACTTCGCCAGTTCAAAGCTGCGTATGCCGAGTCGCCCTCATGGAAAATCCTGGGCAACCTCGGCATCTCAGCGATGAAAGTCGAACGCGACGGCGAGGCGATCGACGCCTTCCGAAAGTACCTGGCCGAAGGCGGTACTCAGCTGACAGATCAGGAGCGCAGCCAGGCTCAGACCGACCTGCAGACCCTCGAGACCAGCGTCGTGTATGTAACGCTCGAGTTCGACCCGCCTGTCCAATACATCCTGGACGAACGCCTAGAAGGCAGTCGGGTGGCCGTTGCCAACGAGTACGAGGGTACCGGCAAGGTCACGCTGGGTATTCGCGCCGGGAGGCACCGCATCACGGCGAAACTCGCCGGTTACAAGGACTCGGTTTGGGAATTTCCTGCTCGCTCGGGCTCCAAAGAGTCGCACGTCTTCAAGATGGAGAAGCCGACGGCCGATCCGGGTCCGGACCCGGATCCGGACCCAGCACCGGGCCCAGGTTCCGGTCCCGGTCCCGATC
>JAUIKB010000452.1 GCA_030430975.1 Polyangia bacterium | reverse complement strand
GTCGCATGAAACAGCCGGTGATCATCTCGACCGCCCGCACTGCGATCGGCAAGGCCGGGCGCGGCGCCTTCAACATGACCCATGGCGCGGTGATGGCCGGGCATGTCGCGCGGGCGGTGGTGGATCGTGCGATCTGACCGGAGCGGGTCTCAGCAAAGAGACGATCCCCAACAAGATCGACAAGGACATGACCCTGACGTCTGACAAGGTCTGGGTTTTGGAAGACATCACCTACGTCGAGGATGGCGCAACGCTCACGATCGAGCCGTGCACGCGCATCGAAGGCAAGAAGAGCCCGCTCGGCACGCTGGTCGTTTCCCGCGGCGGCAAGATAATGGCGGACGGCAAGAAGGACGAGCCGAACCTATTCACCAGTCCGCTGCCGGCTGGGTCGCGTAGCCCCGGCGACTGGGGTGGCGTGATCATGCTTGGCAAGGCGCCGAACTTTAAAGGCGACAACGTGACGATCGAGGGCTTGTCGGATGCGCCAGAGAACCAATACGGCGGGTCAGACGCCGCCGACAGCAGCGGTACGCTCCGCTATGTCCGCATCGAGTACTCGGGCTTCGAGCTTTCTGCCGGCAATGAGATCAACGGTCTCACGTTGGGCAGTGTTGGCAGCGGCACCACGATCGAGAACGTGATGGTTTCAAACACCCTCGACGACGGCTTCGAGTGGTTTGGCGGCAGCGCGGACGCGAAGTGGCTGGTTGTGAACAACGCCGGCGACGACATGTTCGACATGGACCAGGGATTCTCCGGCAACGTTCAGTTCTTGTTCGGTCGCCAGGTCAACCCGCTCAGCTCCGATCCCAACGGCTTCGAGTGCGACAGCTCGAAGGACGATCAGACGCCTGTGACGACCCCGAACGTATCGAATGTGACGCTGTGCGGAACAGGTTCGATGGGTCCGAACACGAGTTTCGGTGCGGTCTTCCGTGAGAAGCTGGCGGGGTCGTACACGAACCTGCTGATCACCGGCTTTGAGATCGGAGTGGACACACGCGACGACTTCGGTACGGAGATGATGCCCAACGTCGAGCTCACCAGCTCGATCTTCTTCGGCAACTTCGCACACAATGTCGCGGACGATGGCGAGACAGACAACGATAGCGGGTTTGATGAGTCGGCTTGGTTCAACCAGATGTCGCGCAACAACTCCGAGATGGACCCGATGCTTGGTGACTGTGCGGCGGCGACGCCGATGCCGTATCCGTCAGCCGAGTTGACGGGTGACGCGCCGGCCGCGCCACTGGATACTTCGGCCGCCTACGTCGGCGCGTTCAAGGATGCTAGCGACGACTGGATGACCGGCAAGTGGGTCGACTTCTCGGCTAACTAGGCACCGAGCATCACGCGACACGGCGCCGTTGGCAAAGCCTGCCGCGGCGCCGTTGTCCATTTAACGAGTCCGGCTCACTTATTCGAAGCGTCGTGAGGGAGGTCGGTCCGTTTTCTTCGTCATAAAAGTACAGCGGAATCCTCGATCGGTTGGCTCAACCCCGCGAAGGCACCTTGGCGCCGTGCTTCGCGCCGCGTGGGCAGCGTCCAGGAACCGTCGTTCAGCGCTGCGGCGCGCGGGGAGCTTCGGCGCGCGCTTTTGTTGTGAGCTCAAGCGCTCGAAAATATTCACTAAAATTGGGCATTTGAGTGTCGGGAGGAATTTTGGTGGCACTGAGTGCAAAATGGCATACAGTGCCATTCCTTGTCGCCACGCACCTGGGGCGACGGTACGGAACGGCAAAGGTGAGGTAGCGATGACGTTGGATACGAAGATTGTTGGTGGGACTTTGGTAGACGGCTCAGGCGCCGAGCGGTTTCGGGGCGACATCGGTATCAAGGACGGCAAGATCGTCGAGGTGGGTGACGTAGCAGGAGCTGCCGATCACGTTATCGATGCTGAAGGCGCCATCGTGACGCCGGGCTTTACGGACATCCATACTCACTACGACGGTCAGGTTTCGTGGGACTCCGACCTCGCGCCTTCATCCATTCACGGCGTGACAACGGTCGTCATGGGCAGCTGCGGCGTTGGTTTCGCTCCTGTGCGCCCGACGGACCACGAGCGCCTCGTAGAGCTGATGGAGGGCGTCGAGGACATTCCGGGTAGCGCCCTTGCGGAGGGTTTGACGTGGAATTGGGAGACCTTCCCTCAGTACATGTCTGCCATCGATTTTCCACACGCGATCAATTTTGCCTGCCACGTTCCCCATGACGCTCTACGCGTGTACATGATGGGCGACCGCGCCGTGGCGAACGAGGTCGCCACGGATGAAGACATCGCCAACATGCGACAGGCTGTCGTCGAGGCCTTGAAGGCTGGCGCCGTCGGGTTCAGCACCGGACGCAGTGACAATCATCGGGACGCGGCGGGCCAAGCAACGCCGGCGTCCGAGGCCAACACCCGCGAGCTGGTCGGAATCGCCAAAGCACTCGAGGGTTTCGAGCACGGCGTTCTGCAGGCCGTCAGCGATTTCGACATGGCCGAGGGCCCTGACCGGTTCGATACGGAGTTCGACGTCATCGAGCGCATGGCTGAGGCGGGCGGCTCGCATCCGACGTCGGTGAGCTTGATGCAGCGCACTCAGGACCCCGACCAATGGAAGCGGATGATCGCACGGGCGGAGGCAGCATCGAAGAAGGGCACGACGATCCGCCTCCAGGTTGGAGCGCGCGGTATCGGTGTGATGCTCGGATTGGAAGCGACCTTCCATCCGTTTATGGGCTTTCCGTCGTATCGGAAGATCGCGCACCTGCCGCTTGCCGAACGCGTCAAGCAAATGCGAGACCCCGCCTTTCGCGAGCAATTGCTCAAGGAAAAATCGGGCAAGGTCGCCGGCGATGGGAGCGCGCTGCCGCCACTCGCCGACGTACTGCTTGAGAAGATCGACTTTGTCTCGCTGAGCGTGTTTCAGCTGGGAGACGACCCCAACTACGAACCCAAGATGGAGGAGTCGCTCTACTACCGCGCGAGGGAAAAGGGCATCACGCCGCTTGCTGCGATGTACGACGCGATGCTGGAAAAAGACGGCAAAGAGCTGCTGTACTTCCCGATCTACAACTACGCGGAGTTCAATCTCGACAACGTGCACACGATGCTGTCGCATCCCCTGGCGCTGCCGGGCCTCAGCGACGGCGGAGCGCACGTCGGAACGATATGCGATGCGAGCTTTCCGACGTTCATGCTGACGCACTGGGCGCGCGATCGGTCCTCTGGACGCATTCCGCTGGAGCGAGTTGTGCAGATGATGACCGGCGATACCTCGAAGTTCGTGTGCATGCACGATCGCGGGCTACTGAAGCCGGGCATGCGTGCTGACATCAACGTGATCGATATGGACAAGCTCCGGCTCGAGCGTCCGCACATGGTTCGCGACCTCCCGGCCGGCGGCCAGCGTCTAATCCAGAACGCACAGGGGTATCGCACGACGCTAGTCGGCGGCACGGCCGTGACGAAGGACGGTAAGCTGACCGGCGAGAAGCCGGGACGTCTAGTCCGGGTCGGCTAACGCGTGGGGCGCTGCGGCAGCTTGGTTCGCGCGTGAGAAGAACTTGGGCGCGCGGTCGCGCCGCTCAAGAAGCAGGCCCCCGCGCCGAGCGCGGAAGGCGTGGTGCAGCCGCTGCCTCAGCTGTCCTAGTCCTTGGGCAGTGCGGCGATCACGCTAGCCGCTGCGGCTTCTAAGCGCTGCTCCTCAAGGGAGACTTTGACGTCGGGCGTCGCCGGAGGCTCATAGCTCGGCATCGGCGTGCCACCGGCGACGAAGACCTCGACGAACTGGTCGCCGAGCCGCTCACGGAGATCGTCACGAACCCCGCGGCCCGGGGAGGCGTAGGCGAAGACCACGTTGACGCTTGCGGCACAGAGTCGAGCCGCGAACTCGGCGGCGTGCCCAGGCGGCTGACCGTCGCGGGCGCCCGGGGCGTGGCGGTCGGCTGGATCGACCACCAATGCGCTTCGACCTGCGTCCGTCAGCAGCCGTTCGATGCGATACGCCAGCGCGCTCTTTCCGGCCCCCGGATTCCCGGTGAGCCAGATGCATGCGCCGCGCTGGCCCATCACTTCGCGCCGTTCAGCGTCGCTCACTAAGCTTCGAACGGGCCCGTCGTCGGCGTCTTCATCGTTGCCGCCGGTTTCTCGCGGCAGGATCATGCCCGCGGCGACGGTGTTGTTCGTGAGCGAATCGATCAGGACGAACGCGCCCGTACTCCGATTGGCTTGATATTCGTCGAAGTGGAGCTCGCGATGACAAGCGAGGCTAACGCTGCCGATATCATTGAGGGCTAGCGTGTCGGCGGGATGTTGCTCGAGCGTTTCGAGGTCGGTGACGAAGTTCACACCGGTAACATCGGCGCGTACGTATTGAGTCGTGTGTTTGAGCAGGTAGTTCTTGTTCGGATCGAGCGCGCGCTCGCTCATCCATACCAGCATCGCGTCGAAGCGCTTCGCCGCCCGCGGGAGGTCGCCGACCTTGAGCAGCATGTCGCCACGGCTGACGTCGATCTCGTCTGCGAGCCGTAGGCTGACGCTCATCGGCGTGGCTGCCTCCGTGAGCTCGCCATCGAAGGAGTCGATGTGTGTGACCGTCGAGCGCTTGTTCGAGGGCAGGGCGACCACTTCGTCGCCGGTTGCGATCGTGCCGGAGGCGATCTGTCCAGCGAAGCCTCGATAGTCGAGATGCGGCCGGAGCACGTATTGGACAGGGAAACGGAAGTTCTCGACGTTGCGGTCATCCGCGACCGGAACTCGCTCCAGGTACTCGAGCAGTGTGGGCCCGTTGTGGTACGGCGTCTTCGAACTCTTCTCTGCAACGTTCGCCCCCGCCAGCGCCGACATTGGAATGTACGTGACGTCCTTGAACGCAAGCCTCGCGGCGACTTTCTCGAAGTCCGCGCGGATGCGGTTGAAGACGTCTTCGGAGTAGTCTTGGAGGTCGAGCTTGTTCACCGCGACGCACAGGTGGGGAATCCCCAAGAGCGACGCGATATACGCATGCCGTTTCGACTGTTGCAGCACGCCGAGCCGCGCGTCGATCAGGATCACGGCGACGTTGGCCGTGGACGCCCCTGTCGCCATGTTGCGCGTGTACTGCACATGGCCGGGCGTGTCGGCCACGATGAATTTCCGATTAGCCGTGGAGAAGTACCGGTAGGCGACGTCGATCGTGATGCCCTGCTCGCGCTCCGCTTTGAGTCCGTCGGTTACCAGCGAGAAGTCTATCTCGGTGCCCTCTTGTTTCGTCGCGCGTTTGACCGCCGATAGTTGGTCTTCGTAGATGCCGTGCGTGTCGTGAAGCAGCCGGCCGATCAGCGTCGACTTACCGTCGTCAACCGAGCCGCAGATAACGAATCGCAGCAGCTCCTTGTTCTGGTGTTGTTGAAGGTATCCGAGGATGTCCTTCTCGATCAGTTCGCTTTCCGAGGTGTACATGGCTAGAAGTACCCCTCGCGTTTCTT
>JAUIKB010000451.1 GCA_030430975.1 Polyangia bacterium | reverse complement strand
TCTCCGCCGGCGAAGACGGCGCGCTGCAGGTCTGGGACGTCGCGGGGCGGGCGCGGACGCATGTCCTGCGCGGCCACGCTCAGAGCCTGGTCAGCGTCGACGTCAGCGCCGGTTACCTCACCGTCAAGCTCGTGCGCGGTCCGCTCATCGAGTACAAACTCAAGCTGTCCGCCGTCGCGCCCCGACGCTAGGAACAGCTCGGTTCGCTCGTCACCTCCGCGCTTAGTGACGAAGTACAGTCCGTCGTCGCTCTCGTCGAAGAACATCGCTTGTACGTTGCGAGCGCGATCGTCGTCGAACCGATATTCGAAGCGCTGCCAGTCGCGCGTCGAAATGTCGGCGGAGGACGCTTCAAACACAGGCTCGTCCACGACGTAGACTCCCACCGAATCACGGGCACGGGCTCTGTCGCCGGTATCCGCGATCAGCAGTTGACCGCGACGCCCGTCCGAAGCGAGGTCCTCCCAGTCGTAGTTCTCTGCATCCTGCAACGTGAACTGCGCAATGCTCGTGCCGCTCCGGTCGAGCGCCACCAAAACCGCGTCGGCACCGCGATCGTTGATCGCCCAAAGATGGTCCTGGCTGCCGGTGCTTGCGACCATTCCGGACGCTTCCGGCAAATCGCGTCGATCGGTCACGCCGGCGCGCGCAGACGCCGTGAAACGCGAGCAATCACCGTTCCCATCGGCCTTGCCGCCAGGCGACGCCGGTGAGCGCCCGCGTGGCGAGTCGGCAGAGGCGGTGACCTCGCTGCTCCCACAGGCAGTGAGTCCGAACCCACTCAGAAGGGCCATTGCCACAGTAAAACGCACAAAGTGTACCATGTAAGCAAAGGTAGGATACCACAGTCTCAGCGCCTGTGGGCTGCCGTCGTCGCTGGTCGCCGTGGGGCGCCTACCTAGTTCAACGTATACTGGGGCTGTGCGTCATCCCACCTGGCTCGTCATTTGCTGCGCCTTCGCCGGCTGCAGTCTAAGCAAGGCCAGCGGCGAACGGTTCAACGGGAGCGGCGGAGCGGCCGCTGGAAGTTCGAGCTGGCCGGCCGGCGGCGCGGGCAACGCCGCGGGCACATGGGCCCAAGGCGGCAGCGAGGGTGGCGTGGGCGGGGTCGGCGGCGTCGGAGGTGGTGGGTCCGGGGCCGGCGGCGGCATGGCTGGTTCCACATCGATGGGAGGGAGCAACGGGGGCTCGGCGAGCGGCGGTTCCGCGCAGACCGGTGGCGCAGCGGGGTCGACGGGAGGCTCTGCCAGCGGCGCCTCAGGTTCAGGCGGCGGCGGACCGGTGAACGTCACACTGGTCGACACGGGCGCGCTCTGGCGCTACCGCCACGAAGGTTCGCAAGCAGACGCTGGTTGGTACTGGCCGGAGCCGAATACAGCCGCTTGGCAAAAGGGTGCCTCGCCGCTGGGTTTCGACGAGGGGAATTTCTTCATGCCGGCGACGGTGTTGTCGTGGGGAAGCGACGCAGACAACAAACCGATCACGGCGTATTTTGCGCTTCCGTTCACGCCCAACGGTACGGTGCTGAGCGCCGAGCTGCGCTTCCGCCGCGACGACGCGATCGTCATTTACCTGGATGGCAAAGAGATCGTCCGGAACAACATAAAGAACGGCGCTATCGCCTACGCCACTCGAGCCGACGTTTGCATCGACGGGACGGCGGAGAACGAGATCCTTACGCGCACAGTGGACGTGTCCAACTTCGCTTCAGCGCCGGTGCACATAATCGCTGCGGAAATTCACCAGTGCAGCAAGAGTTCAAGCGACCTGATTTTCAATCTGGAGCTGGACGCTTTGATATCGCCAAACTAGGCGTGCGCCGCGCTAGGCGCAGCTCACCGTACAGATGTGACTGTGCGCGAACGAATCCTCCGCGCGGATGTCGACCGAACCGCCGCCAGCCAAGATAGCCATGTTGGCGGCGGAGACGGTCAGCTGGTGATCGTGCCCCGACGAACCCTGGATCGAGTACGTCTTTTCCTGCCCGGCCGTCACGTCCGCCATCGGTATCATCAGGGCGTGACCGTGATTGCCGGCGATCGACGCGCCCCGCGCTCCGCAACCCATAGCGGAGGACGACCCGCCGGAGGACGACCCGCCGCTAGCGCTACCACCTGACGCTGTCCCACCGGAGGCAGACCCACCGCTGGCGCTGCCGCCGGACGCAGAGCCTCCGCTCGAACTGCCGCCGGAGGACGAGCCGCCGGTAGAGCTACCCCCAGAAGCTGAGCCGCCGCTTGAACTGCCGCCGGACGCAGAACCTCCGGACGCGCTGCCGCCCGTGCCCCCTCCGCCGTCGGTTGAGTCATCGCCACAACCGATGGCCGTAAAGCCGCCGACCAGCGCTAGGGATGCCTGAATAAAGGCCTGTCTTGTCAATTTCGCCACAGCTCAGTGTCGCACACAATCGAGCACGCTCTGGACAATCCCGCATCCAACCGAGAGGGCACGGTAGACCAGCGCGCGGGTCAGCTGTACTGATCGAGGATGCGTATCGCCCTCGTTCTAGAGCCACTAGTTGAGGGCGAAAGCCCCGTCACGCAGCTAGATCGCGCGTTGAAGGACGCCGGCGTGCCGGTCGTCGTGCTGCCGGACGCCGATCCGCTCACGCGCGCGCTGCGCAGCGCCGTGCAAACCCACGAACCCGGCAGCGACGGACTGGTTGTCATCGCGCGGCAGGACGCCGTCGGGGCGGACGACGACGCCACGGAGCGCATCAGTCGGCTCAACACGCCAGTGCCCGAGATCGATGAGACTCCCGACGTCGAGGCCGCTATCGCGGAGGGCGCGTTGCAACTCGACGAGGGCAATCTGGCTGAAGCCGAACGCGCCTACGGCCGCGCTGACGAGTTGTTATCGACGGACACCGGGCCGCGGCGCGCGGAAGTGCTCGTCTGCTTGGCCACGATCGAAATGGCGCGCGGGTCGTCCGCCAGCGCGGCGATCTTGCTCGACCGCGCTCTTGCGATTTTTCCGAACCACCAGGCGGCCTTGCGCCACCGTATCGAACTCGCACGCAGCGAATCCGATGCCGCCACGGCCGCGGCGTTGCGCAGACGGCTGCTTCGGTTTGCCGACAACGACGACGAACGCGCTACGTTGTTGTCGTCGATCGCCGACGAATCGCTGACCGCAACGACTGAGGCGCTCCGCGAAGCGCTCACGCTACGCCCGAAAGACCCTCGTCTGCTCGAACGCCTGCAGGCCACGCTCGAGGCGTCCGGTCGCTGGAAAGAGGCGGTCGACGCGAAGGTCGCCGTCTCGGAGACGATCCCCGACGCACGAAGCCGAGCGCGAGCGCTCACCGCCGCCGCTGGCATGTGCGCGCGGCGCACGGGCGATGTGGCGCGCGCCGTCGCGCTGTACGAGGCAGCGATTGCCGACGACCCGTCGACGCCGGGCGCTTTTGAGGCGATCGAGGCGACTCTGGTTCGGGACGAGGATTGGCCAAGCGTCGAGCGGGCGTACGCGCGCCAACTGGAGCGACTGCGAGATGCCGAGCAGGACGCCGCGCAAGTGGCACTCCTGGAGAAGCTCGCGCGACTCAGAGTAGAGAAACTCGGGAACCTGCATGGCGCGATCGAAGCACTGGACCGCCTGGTGGTGGTCGACCCGCAAAACGTCGAGGCGCGCATCGGCTTGGCGTCAGGTCTAGAGAAGACCAACCAGCTCGAGCTCGCTGCACGCTGCCTAGAAGTTGCCGCGCGCTACGAACCGACGCGGGCCGAGACGTTTCACGACCTCAGCCGAATCTGCACCGAAATCGGCGACGTCGACCGTGCGCATTCCGCGTGCGCGGTGCTCGTCCACCTGGGAGAAGCGACCGCGCCGGAGCAACGCACCTACGAGGACTTCGCTCCGCTCACGACCCGCCAGCCCCGCAGCGCGTTTGAATCCGACACGTGGAAATCCATCCAGCAGTCGGATCACGATCACGTGATCGGGCGGATCGCGGCGGCGATCGCTCCGGCGGCGATCGAGTACCGCGCGGAGCAGCTCCGCGCGTCCGGGCGACTTCCGGTTCTCGCGGAAAAGGACCGAATTGACGTGGAAAAATCGACGCTCACAGCGGCCAGAAGCGCTGCGTGGACGTGCGCCGTCTTGGGGATCGACACGCCCATGATGTACTCGTTTTCCGACGATCTGGCCGGCGGTGTGGGCACCGTCCCGCTGATCGAGCCCACTCTGGTATTCGGGAAAAACGTACTCAGCGGCCGCTCCGTTCCCGAGCTGGTGTTCGCGATCGGCCGCGACCTCGCTTACCAAAGCCTGTCGTCAAGCCTGATCACGTTCTATCCCACGCTCCAGGACCTACGCGCGCTGTTCATCGCCGCCGTAGCGCAAGTGCTCGGGACGGACGTCCCCGCCGACGCGGCGACGCTACGCGATGGGTTGAAGTCACATCTTGGACCGATGAGTCAGGAGAAGCTCGTAGCGGCCGTCGGCGAGCTCCAGGACCGAGGCGGGCGATTGGAACTCAAAGCTTGGGTCCAGGACTGCGAGATAGCGGCGTGCCGCGCCGGCTTGATCCTGTGCGGTGACATCACCGCGGCGGCGCGGATGCTGGCGGTCGACGGCCGCGTCGTCAGCGGGCTGTCGGCTGCGGAGCGGATTCGTGACTTGATTCCGTACTCCGTCTCCGAGCGCTGTTCGGCGACGCGCAAGCAGCTCGGCATCGAAGCGCGCGCGGGCGCGTAGCCCGACGCATCGGTTTTGAGCCCGGCGAACTCAGCTGGGCTCGATGCCATGCTCTTTGAGCACGGCCGCGTTTCGCTCTTCAGCGCGCTGCAGCGCGGGTCGCGCTCCCAGCCGATCCGAATACGCTGAGAAAACCGGCAGCGCCTCGAGCATCTGAAACCGGAGCATGTAGCGAACCGTTCCGCCGAACACCACGTCCGCCATCGAGAATGCGTCGCCGAGGATGAAGTCACCGTGGGACAGCGCGGTTTGCATCGCTCCCAGCATCGCGTCGTAGTTGCCCCACCCTGCCTGCGTTTCCTTGTAGGCCCACGCCGCAGCCTTGGCCATCAGTCCCGGTTCGATCACCGTCGGCGCGAACAGTGACCATCGCAAGTACGCTGCACGTTTCGGATCGTCCGGCGCTGGGGCAAGACGACCCAAGGCGTAGCGGTCGGCGAGATACAGCGCGATGGCAGCGCTCTCGGTCACGACGGCGCCGTCGTCCGTCAGGATCGGCAGCTTGCCCATCGGGTTCAGGGCGACCAGTTCGTCGTTCTTGTGCTCACCCTTCATCAGGTCGACGAATCGAAGCTCGTAGTCGACCCCGCACTCTTCGAGCATCCACACGACCGTGGCAGCGCGCGAAAATGGGTGGTGGTACAGAACGATTGACATGCCTGATTACACCAAAGATCAGTCGTTGCTTCAACGCGCGAGGGCGAATACCCGTTTTGGAAAAAATTCTGACCATCTTCAATCGGGGCGATGACTTCAAAGTCA
>JAUIKB010000450.1 GCA_030430975.1 Polyangia bacterium | reverse complement strand
TCTTCGGTGGAAGATACAGAACGCCGGTCAGCGGATAGCCGTCTGCGGCCGAATGGTAGACGATTTCCCGCTGAGTGTGTTCCGGTGCTTCCGTGAATTGAAACGGAAGGCGCAGTGGCTGTTTTCCCACGGCGGCATCTCAGCATGGGCGCCAGGCCGCAGCAATCACGACGCCCACGCCGTGGGGATGTAACGACGCCCTTGAAGTCCTGCCAAACCCGCGCCTATCGTCACTCGGTGTCGCTCGTCAGCATCTCGAGGAAGCTAAGCAAGCGGGTGTCAGAACTGTCGTTCTCCGACCCGGTGGCGTTCGTGTACAACCCACTGGACTACGCGCGAGCTCCCGCGGAGCAGTACCTGAAACGGTATGGCGCGGCACCGAAGCAAGTCGTGATGCTCGGCATGAACCCCGGGCCGTTCGGTATGGCGCAAACAGGCGTGCCCTTCGGAGAGGTGGCGTCTGTGCGTGACTGGCTCGGTATTACCGGGAAGGTAAACAAGCCGCCGGTCGAACATCCAAAGCGTCCGATCACCGGGTTCGATTGCCAACGCTCCGAGGTTAGCGGCGCCCGGTTGTGGGGCTGGGCGCGCGAACGTTTTCGAACTCCCGATCGCTTCTTCGACCGTTTCTTTGTCGTGAACTACTGTCCGCTGGTCTTCATGGGCGATACGGGCAAGAATCTGACCCCTGACAAGCTGCCGAAGGCCGAACGCGAACCGCTGATCGAAACGTGCGATGAGGCGCTCCGCGCGACGATTCGAGAACTCCAACCCGAACTCGTTGTAGGCGTCGGTGTGTTCGCACAGAAGCGAGCGCAGACCGCTTTGACTGGGCTCGACGTCGGGGTCGCGGTGATGCTTCACCCCAGCCCCGCCAGCCCTAAAGCGAATCGGGGCTGGGCCCCCGCAGCGGAGGCGGATCTTCGCAGGGCCGGCGTGCGCCTGTCGTGATGGATGCGCTGCGGCGTCTGTTACCGAGCCTGTTGCTCGTTGTCGGCGCGCTGACCTGGACTTCGCAAGCCGTAGCCGAAGTGCGGCCGGTGCTGGAACGGCGCCAGCAAGGAGCCATCGAGGCGATGTTTCGGCCGTACTCGGTGGGCAAGCCTGTTGCGAACGGATGGGCGCTCTGGGATGTCGATATTGAGCCTATCCAGATCGCCGTTGGGCTCAAGAACACCCAGACCGGCACCAAAGTTACGTTTTGGCTCCGGCACCCGGAGTTTACGAGTTCGAGCGATCGAACCAAGAGCTTCGCAGTCGACGCCGATCCCAGCGTGCGCGAAGGCCCGGCGGCGGAGGCTTTCAAACTCGTCATGGCGGCTGTTCGCGCCAACGATGCGGGGGGATTGTGGTCAACCCCGCGCTCGGTGATACGCCAAAAGACGCGCGTCGAACAGGCTCCCATATCGTCTTGGGTGCGCGATGGACTGGTCCAAACGGCTTTTATTTTCCTCGTACTATTAAGCCTCGCCTGGCGCGCCGCGCGGGGTGCACCGCGTTGGGTGTTGCCCGCGTTGTTGGTGGTGACGGTCGGGGGAGCTCTGCTGCGTTGGTGGATCGCACCTGAAGCCGTATTGGGAGCGTGGCCTTTCTCCAGGTTGGAGGCGCTGCCTAGGCTGACGTTCCACGGTCTGGCGCTGCCCGCGCTGGCGGATCGCGCCGGGGGTTCTTTGTATCTGACCGAGGTCATCCACGCCTTGACCTTTGTGTTCGCCGTGTTCGCGCCGCTGGCGATGTTCGCCCACGGTCGATACCTGGTTCGCGACGCCCGGCTGGCCCTACTCGCAGCCTTTCTCGTCGCTGTCCTGCCCATGCATATACGGTTCTCGCGCAGCGAGGTGGCGTTCATGACGTCGCTTGTCTTGTCGAGCGTAAGCCTAGCGCTGACTCACGTGGCGCTCCGGGACGAGTCTCGGCTCTGGCGTGGTGTCGCTCTGGTGGCGGCGATTCCGATCATCTGGGCGATCATGTTCGTGCGTCCGCTCAATGTCCTATTCGTCCCGGTGTTGTTCGGTGTGGGCTTGTTAACCTCCCGAGACCTGCCTAAGGGGCGTGTAGTCGGGGTTGTCGGTACGGTCGCGGCTGTTGGGGCGGTAGCCGCCGGGATCGAGCTGAGCGCCGACCACGGAACTCAAGTCGGGGAAGGGCTCAGCCTAACCACCGTTCAGAACGGCTTGCGGATCCTAGTCGATCCGCAGTTCAACAGCCTGTTGAGTCCGCGCGTCACCCCGCCGTTGTTTCTGGTGCTCGCAGTGTACGGTGCGGTGTCGCTATGGCGCACGAACCGACGCTTGATGCTGCTCCTCCTCGGGTGGATCGTCATGTTTCTGATGGCGCATGCGGTCGTGGTACCCGATCGCATCGAGATGCAGGCGCGCTATCACCTGCACCTGATCGTCCCGTTCCTGTTGCTCACGGCGTGTGGCGTCCAGGCGACCGTGGAACGCTTCGAGCGTCACCGACGTCGATTGGTTCCCGCGCTATTGGCGGCCTTGGCTTTGAGCCCGCTGTTTCAGCTCAGCTTCGTGCGCGACTTAGACTTCAACCTACCGCGCGAGTACGCGTTCGTAAGTTCGGTGCGTGAGCGCATCCCTGAGGGATGTACCGTTCTCGAGTTCGCGACAGGCGAGCCAGGTGATTTACGATTCACACGGATCGGTGACTACTATCGCGACGGTCGCTATCGTCAGCGCTTCGACGCTCGTGTAACGACCGCGCCGCGGGATCACACGCAGCGGTTTCCGAAGGGTGCCGATCCGCTCACCAGCGAGGCCCGCGCTATCCTAGCGAAGCCACCCGAATGCCTGATGATCTATCGCGGGCTATCTTGTTACAGCTTTAAGCACCGGGACGAAGACATCGCTCCCGCTTGCTCAGCGGTAGCGTCAGTACATCCGCTCGTTCCGGTCGAAACCGTTCAGTTTCAAAGTCGATACTACGACGCGGCGATGTCCGACGGGCTCACGGAGGGCCAGGGTGTCGAACTCGGCCTGTACCGCGTCCGACCTCGCTGATCCACTTCCCGCCGATCGACACACGCTGATCAATCCCTGATGATCAGCAGCCGCACTTCGACGATTCGCCGCTCAGTACGCGCCGAACCCTGCGTCGGAGATCGCCATCGCGCTCATGTCGGGTGTCTTGACGATTTCAGCTCCGCTGATCACGTTTGGCAGGACGTTGCGCGCCCAGTAGTTGGCGACGTGCTTCTTGCTGCGATAGAACGCGTAGTCGGGATGGCTCTCGTCGAGCGTGGAGAGTTTTTCGAGCGCGATAACCGCCGACTCCAGGAGCAGCCAGCCGACGACGCATTCCGACATGATGTGTAGGAATTGATTCGCTGATAGCGGTACCAACTCAAGCTGATCTTGCTGAAACCAAGCCAGAAACTGCATCGCGCAACCCGCGATTGCGTTGCTCGCTTCGCCCAGAGTCTTGACCGCGTCACCCAGCTCGGCGTGGTCGCTGTTAGCGCCGACGAACGTCGCGATGTCACCGAGCAGCGCCTGCATGTTGGCACCGCCCCGCTGGCCGAGTTTGCGGCCGACCAGGTCGAGGGCCTGAATATGATTCGTGCCTTCATAGATGCTGAAGATCTTCGAGTCGCGGCAGTATTGCTCAACCGGGAAATCCTGTGTGTACCCGACGCCGCCGTGGACTTGGATGGCCGTTTCACAGATGCGGAAGCTCTGGTCTGAAGAGTATGCCTTGATCAGCGGGGTGATCAGCTCGATCTGACCCATGTGGTACGCCAATTTTTCTTCATCGGAATCACCCAGAGCCGTGCAGCGGTCGAGATGCATGGAACCCTTGATTACCAAGCGCCGGATGCCTTCGACCCGGGCCTTCATGTCGAGCAGCATTCGGCGAACGTCGGGATGCTCGATGATAGGAACGCGCGGGGCTTGCGGGTCCTTCCAGTTCTTGATGCTCGGGCCCTGTTTGCGCTCCTTGGCGTACTCGACGGCGTTGAGGTACGCCGTACCGGCTATCGATAGGCCCTGGATACCAACGCCGATGCGCGCATAGTTCATCATGCGAAACATCTGCTTGATGCCCTGATGCTCAGCGTCCCCCAGCAGTCGTCCGCGACAGTCATCGTTGTCGCCGAATTGAAGCAGCGCAGTCGACGAACCCTTGATCCCCATCTTGTGTTCGATCGATGCCACGGTCACGTCGTTCGGCTCGAGTGCACCGTCGTCTTTGATGCGGAACTTGGGAACGATGAACAGCGACAGGCCCTTTGTGCCCTTAGGCGCTCCCTCGATGCGAGCCAGGACCATATGAATGATGTTCTCAGTCAGGTCGTGATCGCCGCCGCTGATCCACATCTTGGCGCCCTTGATCGAGTACGTCCCGTCAGGGTTCTTTTTGGCGCTGGTTTTCGATTCGCCGACGTCGCTTCCCGCTTGGGGTTCAGACAAGCACATCGTTCCGGCCCACGTCCCGTTGAACATCTTCTCGCAGAAGTATTCTCGCTGGATATCGTTCCCGAACGCCTCGATGAGTTCGGCGGCGCCAATGGTTAGCCCTGGGTACATGTCGAACGCCGTGTTGGGGCCGCTAGTGAGCTCGGTCGCCAGCGCGTTGACCGAGCTGGGAGCGCCCATGCCACCGTACTCAGGTGAGATCGCGAGGCTCTTGAAACCGGTCTCATAGAGTTTGGTCCACGCCTCTTTGAAGCCGGGAGGTGTGATGACCTGTCCGTCTTCGACATGGCAGCCCGTTTGGTCGCCGACCGAGTTGAGCGGCCCAAGAACCTCGACACCGAACCGGTGCACTTCGTTGAAGATGGCCGCGACCTCTTCCTCACCCCAGTCAGCGAACGGATCTTTTCCTAGCAATTCACCTAGTTTGAACTGCTCGAACAGCACAAAGTGAAGCTCGCGTAGGTCGGCTTTGAAGCGGTTGATTCCTTGGGACACGGCAGTCGACTCCTTGGGTTGTGACAAGCCCCTCAACTTGAAAACCTACCGCCCTTATAGGTGTGGGTGTGCTGCCGAGCAGTTCCTGGAAACGGGCTTCCCGGTCGCGCCACACCAGGTCGGCGCCGTAGAACACCATGACGATCATCAGGGCCAGCGTTACCGTGCCCTGCAACAGGCCGGACAACACGCGGGTGACCGGATAGACCGGCGTGCCATAAGAACACGCTGCGCAGCACCCCGCCGACCTCGAAGCGCAACCTCGCCAGGAACTGCCGGAATGCCGTGTTGGCGCGGAGTTCGGCCTTCTGGCGGGGAAACTCCGCAGGCGCCGCGAGACTCACTGGCTCGGGCCCCTCCGCCGCGGCTTTACGTTTTTTGGAAGTCCCGATTTCAAAGCGGAAACGGTGAACGGTCAGCACCAGCATGCCGATACCGATGGCCATCCACAACAACCGGTTGGCCAGCAGCGTGCCGGCCAGCGGCACGACTTCCGAATTGCGTTCGAACACCGTCCAGTACTGTGCCGCGTTGCCCATCG
>JAUIKB010000449.1 GCA_030430975.1 Polyangia bacterium | reverse complement strand
AGACCTCTCGCGACTGGAGCTGATTGGAGCGCTCGCCCTGATCGCGTGCATCGCATTGCCTTGGTACGTGCAGATGTACATGCGTCACGGTCAGCCGTTCACGGACCGACTGATTTTCCACGACATGTTCAAACGCGCGTTCGTTCACGTTCACGATACGAACACGGGCGATGACGTCAGCTTTCGGTACTATGTATGGCAACTTGGCTACGGCCTGTTTCCGTACACCGGCATCGCCGTGGGCGCCTTGCTCTGGTGGATCCGCCGCGGCCGCGCCGCCGCCCATGAAGGGCAACAGGCCGCAACGCTGTTGCTTATCTGGGTCATCGCCGCGTTTGGCATGTTTTCGATCACGCTGACGAAGTTCCACCACTATATCTCGCCCATCGTGCCACCGATCGCGATGTTGACCGGCGTGTTGATCCACCGAGCGCTCGGACCGGGACGGTTCACGCGGAGGGCTGCGCTTCCCGCTTACGCGGTCACGATGGTTGTTGGTGCGATGGCCTTGGTCTACGGCGTGAGCCGGTTCTTTCCAGGTTCCGCGTGGGGTGACGCCAGCCTCGACCTCAAAGCGTCTACACTGGCTGGCGGCGTTGTAGCCACCCTCGGAGCCGTGATCTGTGTCGGCGCGATCGTGGCGTTTGGCGTGAGGCGACCGCACACGTCGTTCGGCAACGAAGCGGCGACTCGTAACTACGAAGGCGCCGCGCTGGGCGTCGTCGGACTGGGCGGCGCCGTCGTCGCAGCGCTCGCGGGCCGCGATATGTTCACGACGATCAAGGGCGACGTCGAGGGCCAGGCACGGCTCATGCAGCTGTTCACGTACAACTACCGTCGAAGCTGGCCAGCGTCGCTCGACTTCAAGGCTGTGCTAACGGCGTTCACGATCGTCGCGGTCATCGCCTGTGTGTTCATGATGGCCGAGCGCCTGAGAGCGCACGGCGCCGCGCTACTGGTCGCGGTGTCGGTGGTTTGGGCCGCCTGGGGGGTCAACGTTTATCTCGTGAAGGCCGCGCCTCACTGGGGTCAGCGGGAAACAGTGTTGGCGTACTACAAGCACCGTCGCTCGCCGACTGAACAGCTCGTAGCGTTTCAGATGAACTGGAAGGGCGAGAACTTCTACACGGGCAACAGAATTCCTGCATTTGTCAGTTCAGGCAAGAAGTTCAAGGCGTGGATCGCCAAGGAAAAGACCAAAGGCCTCAAAGTCATGTACTTCACAACCGAACACGGCCGCATCGGTTCGCTCAAGCGCGAACTCGGGGTGAAGGAAGTCGAAATCCTCACGGATAAGTCTTTGAACAACAAGTTCACTCTGGCTCGCGTAACGTTCGAGCCGAAGAAGAAGTGACGACTCATCGCGCGATCACCGCAGAGCGTTCTGAGTTGCCGCCTCCAAAGCGTCTAACAGCCCCTCGATCGTATACTGCTCAGCCTCAACATCGGGTTCAACACCAAGGCTTCGGAGCGTCGCACTCGTAACCGGACCGATCGACGCGACCGTCACGCTGCGTAGAAGCTTTTGGGCATCCGCTCCCAGCGCTTCGATCATCGACGTGGCCGTCGAGCTCGACGTAAACATCGCAACGTCCACACCTCTCATCAGCTCGGCTAGCTCGCCCTTCAGCTGAGCGTCCAAGGCGAGAGTTTCATACGCCGGCACCACCTCCACGGCGGCACCCGAGCGCGCCAACAGGTCAGGCAGCTCGCTCCGAGCCACCAGCGCACGAGGGATTAGCACCTTTGGACTCGAGCCAGCGTGTGCGTCCAGTAAGTCGGCCGCCAGTGTCTCACCGACGTATTCCTTAGC
Source organism: Polyangia bacterium (assembly GCA_030430975.1). Lineage (GTDB taxonomy): Bacteria > Myxococcota_A > Polyangia > Polyangiales > Polyangiaceae > JAUIKB01. Next base: position 3,663 of record JAUIKB010000449.1, on the reverse strand, counting down.
GATCAAGTCGGCACGAATGCCCAGTGGCAGAAGTGCCGCTGCTGTTTTCGGCCCTATCGCAGCAACCCGACAGCCGCCCAATGCGCGCGCATCCAGTTTCTGTCGCTCGAGCTCGGTCGAGAACTTGCGAACCCCGTTGGCGCTGGTGAATACGACCCAGTCGTACGCGCTCAGGTTCGCGACAGCGCTGCGCAGCGGGCCCGAATCCGGAGGATCGACGATCCGAATTAGCGGAAAGACGACCGCCGCCGCGGAGCGGTGTCGCACTGCAGCCGCGGTTTCCCTCGCCTGTTCTTTCGGTCGCGGAATCAAGACACGCTTGCCGAACAGCGGTCGCCGATCATACCAGCGCAAGTGCTCCCGCAACGACACGACCTCCCCGACGACGATCACCGCTGGATTAGTCAACCCCGCCTCGGCGACTCGCTCTGCGAGGGAGTCGAGCGGAGCCTGCAGCACGCGCTGGCTAGCTCGCGCGCCCCACTGAATCACCGCCGCCGGCGTATCGGCTGCGCGGCCGCCGGCGATCAACGCCTTAGTTATCGCAGCTATCCGTCGCATGCCCATGAGGACGACGATCGTATCGGTTGCGGTCGCCAGCCGACGCCAGCTGTCCTCCGACCACGCCTTGCCGGCCTTATCGCTACCCGTGATGAACGTAACGCTCGAGGACAGATCGCGATGGGTCAGACTGATACCCGCGTAGGGCGTCGTCGCAACCGGCGACGATATCCCGGGTACGACATGAAAGGGTATTCCCGCATCGGAAAGCGCCAGCGCTTCTTCGGCGCCGCGGGCGAACATGAACGGATCGCCTCCCTTAAGACGAGCCACCGTTTGACCACTGCTGGCGAGTTCGATCAACTGCTGGGTGATGTGGTCCTGAGGAGGGCTGCGCTCGCCCGCACGCTTGCCGACGTCGATGTGAACAGCGTGCGGCGCGTGGTCCAACAGGGCAGGGTGTGACAGCGCGTCGTACAGAACGACGTCGGCCTTGCTCAACGCACGAGCACCGGCCACCGTGATGAGCTCCGGGTCTCCAGGACCCGCCCCGATCAACCACACCGTGCCTGGCTCCATCCGCGCACCGTAGCGCTGGAAACGCGGAAACTGCGCGTAAACCGACGTGTCGTCGCTTCGACTTGACTTTATCCGACATGTGCTGACAATGCCGCACGTAAACCTACACTGTGGGTGGACAAGCAGGCGCGGAACGCGCCGCAGGAGGCCGACATGACGGCACTGAAGGTTGCCTCGATCGATATCGATATCGAGGACAGTTGGTTTGTTACGAACGGCGTGGTCTCGATTGGACCGATTAGCTACGCGCTGCTCCAACGCGGCATCGCCCACGCGCGAATCCCGGCGGGATCGCAAGTTCGCCACACTTCGTGGCGAGTGTGGCGCCCGCTGCGAGAGATTCAGGAGCTAACGGAAGACGCTCGCAGCGCCGCCGTGCGTGAACTCGCGCGGGTAACCGAGCAGGCGGAAGAGCGTGCCAGTCAGCCTTTCAACGAGCCGGTCACTGCAGCGCCGTGCATCACGATAGGTCCGGACGACACAACGGCACCGTCCTCGACGGTGCGGACCAGCCGAGTCGATCCGGTGGGCGTGCTCGCGTGCGCACGCGACTTAGACGACGCCATGTTGCTCGCGCTATCGACCGCGGTGACGGCGGCGCACGCCGACGTCGGGTTGCTGCATCGCCGACGACCCGAGCACGGACAGTTCGCAACCAGCTGTGCTCAGGGGCCGAGCGTCGAACTGCTCCTCGGCGAGCGGCTCGACAACGCCGACCCAATGCTCAAAGCCGCGATGGCCGGGCGCTCGGTTTTGTCGGAGCCTGAACCGGGTCCGGCCAGCGCGGCGACGCTTGCACGCGTCAGTCAGTGCACCGGCAACGCTAAGTCAGCCGCGATGGTGCCCGTGTTTGTACACGATAAACTCGTCGCGATCATCGAAGTAGCCAGCGTCTTCAGCGAGCTCCAGATCGCCCACATCGCTCGCGTCGAAGAGGTCGTCGAAGCGCTCGTCGCCCGCATCTTCGTCGCGGGCTGGGAAGCGTAGAGGTCTCCACTATCAATCGGTCGTTGGTTCGGTCGCTACTACCCGAAGGTAGAACTCGGCGCACGTATCGTTCCTTAGCTGAACGTACTCATCGTTCACGGCCTCCCAGACCACCTGATTACCCGCCGCCTCGGAGAGATTTTCCTTAGCCTCAAACGGCTTCTCGGAGAAGGCAAGATAAGCCACATACCATGGTAAATACGGTATCGGCGTTCGGGCGGAAAGTGGAGAAAGCGCCCGTTCGACTTCGACGTCATGTAAAATGATCCGTCTGCGCTGGTGATTCCACCTTGGAAGTCGGTCGTCGCACCGCCCGCTTCTCGATCGGCGCTGTTGCACGATGTCCCGCACGCCGGCAGCAGTGGCGCAGTCGCCAACATGCCCAAAACCGCGGCCAGCGCCACCGTTGACCAGGTGCCGCTACGCGTTCGCACGCACTCCTTCATGATTCGGAGCATACCAGCCACCGGATCAAAGCAAACACCCCTGCTCTAGGCGTGCGACGGCTCTAGAGTTCCCGCGGCAGACTCCGTCGCATCGCCCCGCGCGAAGTGCAGCTCATGAAGCCGCGCATAAAGACCGCCGGATTCGAGCAGCTCGGCGTGATTGCCCTGTTCGACAACCCGGCCCTTTTGAAACACCACGATCCGATCGGCCGAGCGAACGGTACTCAGTCGGTGGGCGATGACGAGGCAGGTGCGACCCGCCATCAGCGTCTCGAGGGCCGACTGCAGACGCGCCTCGGTGTCACTGTCGACGCTCGCAGTCGCCTCGTCGAGGATGAGAATCGGTGCATCGCGATAGAGCGCCCGCGCGAACGCGATCAGTTGACGCTCACCCGCGCTGAAGTTGGCGCCGTGCTCTTCCACCTGCGCGTCCAGCCCGCCGGCGCGCGCCTCGAACAGTGCCAGCACGCCCAAGCGGGTGAGACACTCCTGAGCGCGTTCGCGATCCGGCGTCTGTCCCGCAGCGATGTTCGACAGCACGCTGCCCGGAAACAAGTAAACGTCTTGCGGCACTACCGCGAACTGACTGCGAAGCTGTTGGCGGTCGAGTTCCTGCACGTCGCGCCCGAAAACACGAACGCTGCCGCCCGCGAGCTCGTACAGCCGAAGCAGAACAGCGGTCACGGTTGTCTTCCCCGCACCGGTTGGACCAACAACAGCAATGCGTTCGCCGCGGTTGGCAACGAAGCTCACGTTCCGCAACACGGGCACGCCCGGCTTGTACTCGAACGTTACGCCATCGAACTCAAAGGCGGGCGCGTCGGGACTCACTCCCTCCAGCTGCGCTGGGGGGCCAAGTGGCTCGGCACCTTGCTTGATGACTGCGGCGTCGAGCTCGTCCAGGTCCAGCAACCCGAACACGCGCTCGGCTCCGGCCATTGCACTCTGTAGCAGCGTGTAGCGTTGAGCCAGCGCGCTGATCGGTTCGAAGAACTGCACGAGGTAGGCGTTAAACGCAACGATCGTACCGAAGCTAACCCCACGGTAGCCGAGCGACACGATGATGGAAGCGAGGCACACCGCGGCGACCATTTCGATCGCCGCATCCTGAACCGCTTCATACTTGATCGACCGGATGTTCGCGTCCCGG
>JAUIKB010000448.1 GCA_030430975.1 Polyangia bacterium | reverse complement strand
CGTGCAGCCCGGTGAGTCCCTTGGCGGCCGGTAGGGCGAGCTGCGTCGTTACGGGCTTGGTGGGAGTGCTTAGGTCGACGACGTCGAGCCAACCCTTGCCGTCGCCGTTGTCGCCGAAATCGTAGCGTTCGAACACGAGCGTGCTGCCGATTCGCACCACGGATTCGCCGCTGGGGATGACCGAGTCGATGCCGTAGCCACCCCAGTAGTTCTGTTCGGCGAAGTCGAGATCGTGGTGAGCGGCGAGTTTCGGAGAACTCGGATCGGATATGTCGACGACGGCGATGGCGCTGTTCTCGGAGTAGCTGTCGTAGTCGTCGCCATAGTCGACGTTGCGGTACACCACGTAGACGCTGTCGCCTTCGGTGAACATGCGGGCGTCTGAGAAGCCGTAGCCGCATCCGCTGCCGGCGACCTGCTTCTCGATGTCCAGCTCGCCCTGCGATTCCGGACTCGTGGCCTGCGCCATGGGCGTGACGTCGAGCTGGGCGGAGTCGGTCCACCAATCGACGCCCAGGCGGACGAGCTTGTCTCCCGCGACGGCCGTGTGAGACACGCGTCGTGCGAGGGTCGCGTTCGCCTTCAGCAGCGGGTTGTCGCGGTCCTCGAAGTCGAAGGTTTGCACGCGATCGTCCGAGACCGTGAACAGTCGGTCGCCGTCGACAAAGGCACGTCGCGCTTGCCCAACGCTGGGCGCCACACCTCGCTTAGACAGGTTGTCACGGTTCCAGTCGATCAGCTGAACCCCGCTGTGATACGTGCCGCACGACCCGTAGTCCCAGCCGCTGTAGGGAACCATGATCATGCCCAGGTCGGGCAGAATGCCGAATGCCTTGTGGATGCGATCCTGATCCTCGGCGAGGTTGCCCCAGTCGCCGCCGAAGTTCACGCGGTCGAGCATCGTCGGCTCAGCCATGTCGCTGACGTCGAAGATCGACACGTTGACCGAGCCCTCTTCGTTAGTGTTGTCGTAGCCGAGGGCGAGCAGTCGGTCCCCGCGCGGCTCCATGTGGAACACCCAGCCAGGCATTTCGAGCTCGCCCATCTGTTTCGGGTCTTCGGGTTGCGACAGATCGATCGTGAACAGTGGGTCGGTGCGCTCGAAGGTGATCGCGTACGCGCGCTCCTGGTCGAAGCGCACGCTGCGCAGCTGCTCGGGGCGGGGCAGGACCATCTCGGTCTTGCCGAGCGGGGCGATGTCGTCGGAGGCGTTGATGGTGAAGGTTTGAATGGTCGGGGCGTCTTCGAGATCCCACGAGCCGGGCTGGCTGATGACGCGCAGGACACCGTCGTGTTCGCTCATCTGCCAGCGGCTGTTGATCTCGCCGTCGGCGCGCAGCTCCATGCCCTCGACCATGTCCCCGCCCGGATCGGAGATGTCCACGACCTGAATCGAGGAGCCATACTCGTTGTTCCATGAGCCCCTCCCCGAGACGTACATGCGATCGGTCGTCACCGTGACGCTACGTGGACCCCAGCCCCACTCGTCCTGTTGATCGGCGAACGCGAGCTGGTCGACTTTCGTGAATTCTGACGAGCCGATGTCGATCGACACGACCGAGGTGCGCGGCGTGTCGTCGCAGTTGTAGCAGTAGCCGTTCTCGTGGCTGACGACGTACAACACGTCACCGACGATGCGCGAATCGGAGATCTGGCCGGGTTGTTCGAACTGGCCGACGACCTTGATGTCCTGTGGATTGGACACGTCGAGGGCCACGATGCGGCTCGACTCGACCCAGTCCCAACCGAACTCGGTTTCCGTGTAGTAGCGGTAGGCGTTGAACAAGCCGAGGACGATGTTGTCGCGCAGGTACATCTCGAAGGGTTCGGCGTCGCTGCGGTAGCGGCCGGTGACCTTGAGTTGGTCCTTCGTCGACGTGTCGATCACGCTCAGGCCGCCGACGCGCGACATGGCGTAAAGCGTGCCGTCCTGAAGCTTGATGATGTCGGCCTCTTCGATGTCGCGAGTTGGGTCATCGGGGCCGGTTCCAGGGTCTCCAGCGCCGCCGCCCGTGCCACCGCCCGCGTTGCCGCCGCCGGTGCCGCCGGTGCCGAAGCCGTCGCCCGGATCACCGAGGTTGGGGTCATCAGACGAGAAGGTGGGCGATTCAGCAGAGGTCCCGGAGCCGGGATCGGAGCTGCAGGCGGCGCTGAAGAGCGCCAGAGCAGCGAGCGTCATGAGGTTCGAAGTGCGAAGTAAGGTCATGTGTCCTCCTGCGCCGGAGGACTGCAATCAGTGTGCCATGTGTGCCGCCCTAGAATCCCACGCTGGCCACGAATTGGTAGGAAAACCAGGTCGTTCGTTCACATGCCCCGAAAGTCATTTGACTCAATATGGCACATGGTTAGCGACGTGCTGGCGTGAACGGCGAGGACGCGTGAACCAGTTCACCGGACGTTCCCGGCACGCGCGATAACACGTCGCCCTCAGGTCGCTCCTTGGAACTACAGTGCACCAGCGCAACGTGGTCAGCGGTGGCTGGGGTGTTCGCGTGACAGACTCCGTACCCTCCGCTTCCTCAGGCCTCAAACGCACGTCAGGTCGTTGAACGCGTCGACCCAGTCGCCCGCGCCCGCTGCGGGCATCGCAGTCACGCGTTCTCTAGCGAGCGTGGGTTCGTCGCGCAGGCGGCCGATGGTGTCGACTCCGCTAATTCAACGAAAACGGCATGGCGAGCTCGAACTGTCCGATGGCGACAGGGAGTGCCGAGCCGTCGGCGCGTTCAAAGAAATACGTGCCGCGCATCGAGCCCCGTGGCGTGGGGAGTACGGCGCCGCTCGTGTACTCAAACGACGCGCCCTTTGCCAAAGCCGGCTGTTCGCCAACAACGCCCGGACCTTTGACGTCTTCGATCTCGCCCATCTGATCTTCGATGATCCAGTGCCGAGATTTCAGCTGAACGCGCTCCTCGCACGACTCGTTACTGATCCGCACATGGTAGGCAAAGACATACCGTCCCAGGTCCGGCCGCGATTGTTTCGCGACATACTGGCTTTCCACTTGAACACGGATGCCGTCAGTGACTGCGTCCGACTGGTTGCCGGGAGAATCGCTCATGGCCGGGAGCCTATATCAGATCGCTGGAACTGACGGCCTGGATGGAACCAGGACATACGCTGTACTGCCGGACGTTACTCACTCGCAGGTGATCGTGCCTGCTAAGGTATTGGAGCCGGCCATCACTTCGACGGGCAACGTCGGAGACGCTACGGGTGCCGTGCGAGCGCAAGCCAAGCTCGGGTGGCTGGCGGTCAGCGTGTAGGTACCGGGAGCACAGTTGAGCCAAATGGCCGTTCCGCGGAGCAGTCCGAGCGCTTGAGGGTCCGGAAGCGACTCTCCCTTGTCGGTGTAGAACGGACCGGCGCACCCGGTCAGGGCCCCAGCCGTCGAGAGATCGGTCTCGCCGAGCTTTGTATCGAGAACCAGGACGATCGAGCCCTTCGTCGTGTCGCGCGTCACGCCAGCGGCGGAGTGAAAGCCAAGCCAGTAGTTGACCGCGGCGATCGGTAGGGCCGACGTGACGGCGCCATAGGTCGCCACGTCGATCGGTGCGGTGACCGACGGGACGAACCCGGACTTGGCGATCCGTAGCGACACGTCAGCGATGCTCGGTACGCTGATTTGGTACGCACCGTTCGCTCCAGAGCTCGTGGCGGGCGCTCCGGGATGGTTCCGGAGCGCTACGAGGGCTCCGTTCACGCCAACGGGTGCATCCGCGCGTCCGATCGCGCCTGAGAACGTCGTGACTGTCCTGCAGGTGCCCGATGAGCACATGCCGGTGGCGCTCGACGGCAGCACACAGCTGGCGCCGTCCACGGCAGAATCACACGCGGTGGACGTTGAGCCGCCGCTTCCTGCCGTCCCGGCAGTTCCGCCCACGCCGCCCGTAGCGCCCAGTCCTGCGGAGCCTCCGGTCGCACCGACTCCCGCGGAGCCTCCGGTCGCGCCGCCAGCCGCGCCGACTCCTGCGGAGCCTCCGGTCGTACCGCCGCTCGCTGACCCTGCTGTTCCGCCGCTCGCGCCACCGGACCCTCCGCTCGTCGAGCCGGCCTGTCCGCTGTCTTGGCAAGAGCCGGTCAGGCATGCGCCGCGGGTGCCGTCGCTGCGACGGCACTCGGAACCGTCCTCGAACTTCGAGCACGCGCCGATGTCGACCACGCACTTGCCGTCGTCGGCGCATGACGTCCGGGACGGACAGAAGCGATCCCCGCAACTGGCGGCGGTGGGCGCAGTACAGGCTCCCCCGCCGGCTGCTATTCCGCCCAGCATAAGGCCGATCAGTGCGAGGGGGCGCGCTGCCATTTCCTCAGCCTAGCGCAACGCGGGGAGCTACTGCACTTGTTCGCACTTCGTCAGTCCGACGGCGCCGTTGCCGTAGCGAAGTGGCATGCAGAGCAACGTCATCCGGGCGCCGTCACTCCGGGCGAGGCGATCGCTCAGAGAGTGGGGACGGCACTGGGCGCACTGATCGCTCCGTGAGTAGCTGCTTCCGCGTTTCGGGTCACACAGCATCGGATCCGCCGAGCCGTCGCCATTGTGGCCGACATTCACCTCTCCAGTTACCTTGACCCAGCGCTGCAGGAGCTTCTCGGATTTAGTCTTGGCTATCACCTCGGCGAGGTCCATCACGATCGGGTCGTCCTTGGTCTTGCCTTTGCTATTGCAGGCGAGCAGAGCAGCGAGCAGGAGCATTCCCACCGAGAGTTCCCGTCGACGGACACGTTGGCGTCGCGATGGTGTTGGGTTGTCGGGCATCATTGCCGGCCATTTGCAAGTCGCATGCCTACGAAAACGGGGGGCGAATAGCACGTCGTGGGTCACGTCGACGACGGCTCGTCGTCGGTGTGACGACTAGTCGTCACATTGTGGCTGCTGTACATTACCCAGAAGTAATTAATGAGGCGCGAGCAAGCGCAGCGCTTTGGGTGTGGGGTGTGATCGGGTAGACTGGTGGCATGCTTTCGTATGGACGGGTAATGGGACGGTGGGTGCTGGGGGTGACGCTGCTGGGGGTCGCGTGTTCGGACGACGCTTCGGATGAGAAGATTCGCGCGGCGCGTCTCTCCGAGGGGTGCGTCATATCGTCCGACTGCGCGGACAACTTGGTATGCGCGTTTCAACGCTGTCACGTCGAGTGCAACACATCGAAAGACTGCGAGTCGTCCAGCGCCACCGACTTGCGTTGCGTGATCGGGGACAAGCCGACCAACGTGTGTCAGCTCGAAGACGAGGTGAAGTGCGCGTACAACAGCGAGTGCCCTGGCGAACAGATTTGCGGTGTCGATGGTGGATGCCGCGACGCCTGCCAAACCGAGCGTGATTGCGTGGCTGATCAGCTGTGCGTGAGCGGGACCTGCGCTGAGCTCAGCGAGCTGGACGAGAACGGCAGGCTGCCGAACGGCGGATCGCTAGGCGAAGGCGTGCCTTGCAAATACAGCTCCACGTGTCCGGGGTCACAGGTGTGTCGGGACGGGACCTG
>JAUIKB010000447.1 GCA_030430975.1 Polyangia bacterium | reverse complement strand
CGTCCCCAGTTCGTCGTTCCGTGTTCGCTGCTCGTGCTGTTCGTCGTTCATCGCTTGCTCGACCTTTCTCTGCGGCAGCACAAGGTCCGCCGGCGCCTAACCGAGACGCTGATCTCACTTTCGGCGTTGACGCTCGCGCTCGCGGTCGTGGGCATCGAGATCGGCAAGCCGTTGGACCGCCTGGCGATCATCGTGGCGATCGATCGCAGCCGCAGTATCGACCTGGTACCCGGCGCCGAATCACGCATCAACGCTGAGCTGCGTGCCGCCGAAACCAGCATGCGCGAGCATGACCGTATCGGTACCGTGGTGTTCGCATCGGAAGCGGCGGTCGAGGATCCGCTGCGCCCACGAACTCGGATGCCGGCTCCGCAGAAAGTCGAACTCGGCCGTGACGGCACGGACTTGGGCGCAGCCATCCGCCGCGCCCTGACCGAGGTTCCAGCAGATTCGGCGGCGCGGATCGTCGTCCTCAGCGACGGCGTGGCCACGCGTGGAAACCCGATCGAGGCTGCCGCGGCAGCTGTCGCAGCCGACGTGCCGATCGACGTCGTACCCCTCGACCAGCGCAAGGTACCGGACGTGCGCGTTGCCGGTGTGCGGCTACCGTCGCGCGCAGACGAGAACGAAGCGATGGCGTTGCGCATCGTGACGTCTTCGACCTCCGACGCTGAGCTCGAGGTTCGCGTCTACCGGGACGGCGAATTGATCCGCAAAGGCGACGTCAGCGTGCGAGCCGGCGAGGACGTCGTTCGCCTCCGCGAGAAGGCGCCTGCCGCCGGTCTGCACCGCTACGACGTCGAGGTCACCGCGAAGGACGCTAAGCTTGACCAAGCGCCGGAGGACAACCGTGGCTCGACGTTCGTACGTGTGCGCGGAGAAGCCTCTGCGCTCGTAATGGAAGGCGACCTCTCGAAGACCACGCCGCTCGTTCAGGCTCTGCAGAGCGCCGCATTCCAGGTCTCGACGGTGTCGGCGACCGGAGTACCCGCTGACGTGGCTGGATTCGCGGCCCACGACGTCGTCGTACTGAGCGACATCGCCGCGCGTGACCTGTCTCCCGCTCAGCTCGATGCCCTAGCGAGCTACGTCCGTGACCTTGGCGGCGGGCTGATCCTGATGGGTGGTGACCAGTCGATGGGACCGGGCGGATACGGCAAGACGCCGGTCGAAGAAGTCAGCCCGGTGTCGTTCGATCTGAAACAGGAACGCAAACGCGCGAGCCTCGCCGAGGTGATCATCATCGATTACTCCGGTTCGATGTCGGCAAGCGCGGGCAAGCACACCAAGCTTGAACTCGCCAACGAGGCGTCGGCCCGATCCGCCGATCTACTCGGCGCAGGTGACAGCCTCGGCGTCATGCACGTCGACACCAAGGTGAGCTGGACGGTGAAGCTCGGTCCCGTCAAAGACAAGGCCGCGATCCAGAAAGCGATCCGTTCGGTTCGACCCGGCGGCGGCGGCATCTACGTCGACTTGTCGCTCGAGGCGGCGTATTCGGCACTCGCGAAAGAGAAAGCCAACCTAAAACACGTCCTGCTGTTCAGCGATGGCTCCGACGCGGAAAAGAAGACCAACGCTCAGACCTTGATCGCCCGCGCCAAGGCCCAAGGCATCACCACAAGCGTGATCTCACTCGGCCGTGGTCGTGACGTCCCGGCTCTGGAACGCATGAGCAAGACCGGCGCCGGTCGCTTCTACTTGATCGAAGATGCCTCGCGCTTGCCTACCGTCTTCGCCCAGGAAACCATCTTGGCGGCGCGCAGCGCCATCAACGAAACCACGTTCATCCCCAAGCTCTCGGAGCCCGGCCCGGCAACCCGAGGTGTGGATTTCACGCAGGCCCCGGCTCTGACCGGATACGTGGTCACCATCCCCAAAGGCCGAGCGCAGATCGCGCTCCGCGGGCCCGAAGGAGATCCTATCCTCGGCACCTGGTCCGTTGGTATCGGGCGCAGCGCGGCATTCACGAGCGACTTCAAAGACCGTTGGGGCGCGGCGTGGACCAACTGGGGCGGCGCGGCGCGCTTGTTCGCGCAGGTCGGTCGCGACGTCGCCCGACGTGCCGACGACCCGCGCGTCCGAATTGAAGCCGACACGGCGGGCGGTGAGCTGCACGTGCGAGCGACCGTCGTCGACGACGATGGTCGCACGGAGAGCTTCCGTCGCCTGAAGGTGCGCGTCGGCGGCCCGGAGGGATTCAAACGCGAGGTGGCCCTCGAGGCGGTAGGCGCCGGCGCGTATGCAGCATCGGTCCCGCTATCGATGCCAGGCGCGTACATCGCGACCGCAATCGACGAACTCAAAGGCGATCCGGTGGGCACGACCGGCGCCGTGCTGAGCACCGGTGAAGAGCTACGGCCAACGGGATCGGACCGAGCCTTGCTCAACCGGATCGCAACCATGACCGGCGGCAAGATGCGAGAAAACCTCGCCGGCATTTTCCGAGATCGAGTCGAACGCCGGTTCGCGTACCGCAGTCTCACCCTCCAGCTTCTGCTGTGGTCGGCATTTCTTTTGCTGTTCGGCGTGGCTGCGCGACGGCTCGCGGTTCCCGCGTGGGTAACCGGCATACCGCGCCGCATCGCTGAGCGCCGCAAACTAAAGCAGGCCGAGCGCGCCCTTCAGCAGCCCGAGCAACCGAACGCTGCCGGCACGGTCGACGCGCTCAGAGGTGTCAAAGGCCGTTCCACCACGGAGCGCGCGCCCGAAGCCGGCCCGGTGGCGCCACCGCCCGTGTATCCCACCGCAAGCCCAGCACCCGCGCGGCCACCGCCGGTTGCGAAGCCGGGCGCCGACGCGCCGCCTCCGAGTGTTCCGCGCTTCGCTCGTGGCGCCCCCCAACGCCGACCTAAAGCCAAGCCCGGCTTGAGTGCCGCAGAGATCCTGCTTCGGAAGCGTCGGGGCAAACAGTAGCCGTCGCTGCGTTCGTTGCTTTGGCACGCCGTTCCGATCCGCTCCGCTACGCCGCATTGCTTGGCTTGTGCGTCCCAGCCGCGGCTGCCGTCGGGCTCGCCGGACAGCAGCTGGGCTGGGCCATGCGTCTTCCGACAGCGCCGTCGGTGCCGCTTCTAGCCGCGGTCGCCGGCGCACTGTCGACGACCATCGCGGCATCCATCGTCTACCGCACCTGGCTGTGGCTACGCTACCGCCCCGTCACGCCTCAAGGCCCGTACCCATCGGTGAGCGTCGTCATCCCGGCGTTCAACGAAGGTGCGAACGTGGCCCGCGCGATTCAGAGCGTCGCGGGTTCGGACTATCCCCATGACCGACTGGAAGTTATCTGTGTAGACGATGGGTCGGCGGACGACACGTACGTCCACGCGGCGTCCGCGTGTGAGGGCGTCGAACTACCGGCCAAGACGCTACGGCTCGAAACGAATCAGGGCAAACGCATCGCGCTGTATACCGGGATGCGTGACGCTACCGGCGACGTGCTCGTGACCTTGGACAGCGACAGCCGACTAGAGGCCGGTGCACTTCGACATCTAGTGGCACCGTTCGCCGAGGCGACGATCGGTGCTAGCGCCGGCAAGGTCCTCGTCGAAAACCGCAACCAGAACTGGCTCACGCGCCTGCTGTGGGTTCAATACGTCGTTGGATTCGACTTCACGCGCGCCTATCAGTCCACGTTCCGAACCGTGTTTTGCGCGCCTGGCGCGTGTGCCGCGTACCGGCGCAGCGTCGTCACCGGCCTGTTGGATCGCTGGCGAGACCAGCGGTTCTTTGGCGCGAGATGCACGAACGGAGACGATCATCATCTAACGAACCTCATCCTCGAATCCGGCCACGATACCGTCTATCAGTCCGCGGCGGCGACCTACACCGTGGTCCCCGGGAACTACAATCTACTGGTTCGGATGTTCACGCGCTGGGCACGTTCCAATATCCGGGAGAGCTTCGTCTATCTGCGCTTTGGCCTGCGCCGCGCCTGGTCCAAGCGGCAACCGCTTCCCCTCTTTGACGCGCTGCTACGGGTGATCATCAACGTGCTGCGTCCATTCGGGTTCATCGGACTCGTCGCAGCGCTGCTCGTACGGCCCGACGTGCTGCTAGGCGGGGTGACGGCGAGCGCGACCGCCGGCCTCATCTATAGTTGCTACTACCTGCGATACGAACGATCGCTCAGCGCTTTGCTCGCGATACCCTACGCCGTGTTCTCTTTTCTGGCGCTGCAGTGGATATACCCGGTTGCGTTTCTCACGGTCCGGCACAACCGCTGGATGACGCGCTGATCACAGCCCCGTTGCCTCGAATGGAGTGCGGCATTAGGCTCGGCCGCGTGCCCGGCAGCGATCACGGCAGTTCGAACTCGCGGCGAGCGACGCTGCGGCCCGAACCATGGCGCTTAGCCACTATTTCAGCCTGCTTCGTCACGCTCAGCTGCGGTGGCGCGGCCCCACCTTGCGCCTCGTATAGCGGCTGTCCCGAGGGGTACGAGTGCCTGGCTAATCGATGCGCCATCAAGGGCTCCGATCCGGCCCCGAGAGACTCAGCGCGGCTGGTCTTAGCTCCGTCAGCCATGGCCGTGGTCAGCGCGAGCGACGACGCATCCCGAGAGTCACTGCCGGCAACCGTGACGTTCGGTAGCTCGGCCCAGGGCGCTGCCGTTCTGTACCTCCAGTTCGAGCCCGAGTGGCTTGATCACGAGACCGTTGACGTTGCCTACCTGCTACTCGAACCCGCCGACGGGACGCAGCCTTCCTCCGATGACGTCAGCCTGGACGTGTGGCGCGTGAAGCAAGCTTGGCGCTCCGAATCGGTTAGCTGGCTTCATCAGCCAGACCTCGCGCCGCCGACGACGTCGGCCATCGGCCGCAGCAGCCCGGCGGTGACACTGCGCGCGGACGTGACGAACATCGTCAAGTATTTCCATCGCAACAAAAACTCGGCGCGCGGCATCGCGATCAAGGCCAGCGGCGGCACCGGCGTTGGCGTCAGCTACTCAACCGGCGCCTCCGGTACGCGTGCACCACGTCTCGAGGTGTACGTCCACTGATGGCGGAACCGCTGCTCAGCGTCAGACGGCTGGTCACCGCGTTCGATACCGAGCGCGGCAAATTGCGCGCGGTGGATGACGTGTCGTTCGACGTACCCAAAGGCTCGACCCTGGCGATCGTTGGCGAGAGCGGGTGCGGGAAAAGCGTGACGACGCTTTCGATCTTGAGGCTCCTCCCCACCCCGCCGGGATCCATCGAGGGCGGTCAGATTCTGTTTGAGGATCAAGACCTTCTGAAGCTGTCGGAAAAGGAGCTGCGTAAGGTACGCGGCGCCAAGATATCGATGATCTTCCAGGAGCCGATGACTTCGCTCAATCCGGTTTACACCGTCGGAGCCCAGATCATCGAGGCCATCCGCACTCACAAGAAGACGAGCAAGCGGGACGCCCGCACCACCGCGATCGAGATGCTCAAGCTCGTCGGCATCCCGTCCCCGGAATCCCGAGTCGACGCCTACCCGCACGAGCTCAGCGGCGGGAT
>JAUIKB010000446.1 GCA_030430975.1 Polyangia bacterium | reverse complement strand
GTTGCGGGACCTGTTGGCGCGACATCGCGACCACAAGAGTTGTGCCGGTTGTCATGACCGCTTTGATTCAATTGGTCTGGCGTTCGAGGGATTCGGACCGATTGGAGAACGCCGGGAGAAAGATCTTGGAGACCGCCCCGTCATCGGCCGGGGCGGGGAAACCGAGAACGGCAGGCTCACGTTCCTGGCGGAAACGACTGCGCGCGCGTCCGCTACCCCGCTGCTGCCCAGTTTAGCGTTGCCGGACAGGTTGACAGCCCCGCCGCCCAGCTTGGCGTTGCCCTTAGTGATGCGCAGTTCATCACCATCGACAACCACAGCGATGTTCACCTTGGATAACGCAGACGGCAGGCCTGCGACCGCGAGTTCACCGCCTTCAACCTTGAAGCCGCCCGAATAGCGAAGCGCGCTCGGCGGACCTCTTACTCGGATGCCACCCGTGACGCGACCGTCGGCCCGCTCCACCCGCGGCACGCGGCGGACCAACTTCGACAAATCGATCGGGCGCAGCTTGAGCGACATGTCCACCTCGCGTTTCGTGAGCACGTCGGTCACTTGACCCGCAACGTCAAACCGCGCCCGGAAACCGCCTTGAGTTTCAACGTTGACGCCCAGCGCAGGCACGAAGACGTCGCCCCGATCGTATCGAATCGATTTGCCAGACTGAGCGATGCGCGCGGTCAGGCCGCCCCGACGCAGCGCCGCGTCGGCGATATCGAAACTAACCTTTGCGTCTTCATATTTTTCGAGCGGTAAATGTTCGATCGTCACGAGCCCCGACAGCTCGCCGTCCGGACGCTGTTTGTCGAGCGCCAACGCAGGCGATAGCTGCGTAAACACACCCAGGTCCAGCTTGGATAGCTCTGCCGATCCGGCAACGATCTTGGCGCGCTGGCGCGTAACGGTGAGTTCGCTCAGCTTGACCTGGCCACCGAATAGCGAGCCCGACGCCGTAAAGACGCCTTGCACTTCGTCGCGATCGTACTGCCTGCGACTGAATTCGCTCGGCATCGGTCGGCCGCACTTGGTCGTGCCGATCGTCTTCTGTTCGCGCTTCGTCGGTCGCAAACGCAAGGCGACTCGCGAACTCGGTAGCGTCCCGAGCCCAATGCCGACCGGGCTCACGCCAACGTTGGCGTCCAGCGATAGGTCGTCGATTGTGCCGGACACCTGAGCGAGGCCGCTCGCGTAGCCGTCCACGATGGGCCCTAGCTCACCGAGAGCCTGAAGCGTGTTGAGCGGAATGCCGGTGCCCACAACGTTGCCAGTGATGCGACCACCATCACTGACGCGGAGCGATCCGAGCACCGCCCCGCTTCCTTTGGTCAGCGTCATACTCGGAATGTCGACCGCCATGCCGAGGTGGCTGGCATCGCGGTCCATCCACCGAAAGTCAAAGGCGGCGCTGCCGGTATCGTAGCGCTCCTCAAAGATCTCAAGCTTCTTGAAGCCCGCGTCTCCGTTGACGGCTAGATAGCCACCTCCGCAACGATCGCGTCTGCCGCCGTAGTCGAACTCAACGCGAGCGTTGACCTTGCCCACACCAAAGAGCCCGTCGAAGCGCGGATCCTTTTCAAAATGCCACATCGATAAGAAATCGCGAACTTTGAGATCGTCGCTCTTCACGTCGGCCGTCACCAAAACCGCAGCGTCGGCGTCGAAGTCGAGGCGGGCATGAGGCACCTTGAAGTGGCTGCTGCCTTTTTTCCCTTTGGCATTTCGAATATCGACCTTGAGTGGCCGAAAGAACACGTCCGTGTGCGTGATGTCTCCGATCGGAAAGCCGCCGAACACAAGGTTAGCGATCCGCATCTTTCCCTTCAGGGTCGGATTGGACGCCTTGCCCGTCATGGTGGCGCTGAACTGAGACATGCCGGCGATCGGGATATCCACGAGCGGGCTGATGTCTTCGAACGCGACTCGCGTTCCGGGACCGCCGACCACTAGCGTCAGGTCGTTTTTGAAACCGATCGAAACCAGCTTGCCCGTCAGCTGGCTCTTTCCGAACGTGTTGCGGATGTCGTAGAATTCGAAAGCGTTCGGTCGCACGCCGATCTTGGCGCGCACCGTGGCGGCACGAACACCGATCATGTGTTTGCGGGCAGGGTGATTGTAGGCCTTGTCGTAGATCTCGAAGTCGTCTGTGTTGGCGATGATCTCGGCGTCGATGTGAACAGGATCCAACGTGCCCCTGACGTTGGTAATCGTCGCCTTGTTGATATCCCAGCGAACGACCGTCTTACGGGTAACGTCCAGGTCACGCATGAGGCCGGGGAACGTCATGCGTTCGACGACGGCCTCGCGCGCGGCAATGCTCGGCTTGTCGGCGAACGGCTTGACTACGATGTCCTTGAACGTGACGTCAGCGTCCGCCCAACCCGCCTTGAAGGTAGGCACGTTGATCACGTCCCGGTCGATCGTGAGCGAGGCGTCGAGGTACTTCGCGATGCGATACCCCTCGAGCTTCAGCTTTCCGCCACGCAGCTTGCCCCGGACGTCCGGGAGCTTGTTGCGACCGTCGAACGACACATCGACACTTGCACCGATCCATCCCTTGAGCGGCGGAGCTTTCACGAAACGGTTGGTCAGAACGACCGGTGCGCGCATCACGACGTTGCCTTGAAGCTTAGGGATCAGGCTGTCGCCGTTGTCGAAATCGACGCGAAATTGCGACGCTCTGAGCGCCACCTGTCTTTTGGTGTCGCGAACTTGATCGATCGAACACTTCGGACGGGTGCCGCGCTCGATGTCTAGATCTGCAGCGCCCAGCAGCGACAGCCTGCGCACCAAAAGCGTGGTTCCGCTGTATCTCGCCCGTAGGTCGAGCTGACAGACGACGTCTTCATCGACCGCCACGACGCTCGGCGTATCGAATGTCTTCCTAGTCCGTTCGATGTGCGATTCGGCGGCCCGCACCGCCACTTCGAAGCTCGGTCCGGGTTCCGCGTACACGTCGACGTCCATGGCCGTCGTCGAGATCAGATTGCCCTCGATGTCGGCATCGATCACGGCATCCGAGATCGACAGGGAGGTAAACGGGGACGCGCTGGTCGAGCCGCCTGACGCCTCGGGCAACCGGTAAGCGACATTCGTCAGCTCACCGTCCTTGATCCGCACGCGGATGCGCGGCCGATCGACTTCGATGTCCCCGACCTGCACGCGGCCGCCGAGCAAGGCGAAGACTCGCGGCTGCACGGATATTCGGTCTGCGGCAAACGCCGGCTCGCCGCCACGCGTGTCCGGAACTTCTAAGTCATTTAGCTCCAAGCCCAGCGGCCAGAGGGTGACCTCGACCGTGTAGCTAGCCGTAACCCCAAGCTCCTTCTGGATCAGCGCCGCGGTCTCGCGCTCGGCCCACGACTTGACGCGATCGGTACGCGCTAGCCCCCACAAGATGACCGGCAGAATCCCGATGAAGGCAAACAGCGCACAAAAAATTCGAGCCACCAGGCGGCCGAAATCTCGGCGCCGGCTAAGGGCGGGGGCACGTTGAACGCTGGGCACTCGGGGTCAGCCTTAAGTGTGGTCAATCCGACGTCGCGCCACAAACTTCACGCCCTTTGAACGCGAACAATTTTACCAATAAGTTCGGGCACTTATGCCTAGCCTCGAACCTTGCTCGCGAATTTCCTTCAGGGCGTGCAGCTTCGCGCGCCTCCGGTGGGCACCGGAATGCCTGTGAAACAGCCCAGCGCGATCGGCATCGCGGCACCGAACATGACGCCGCAAACACCCTGAGGACTGCAGCAACCCTTCAGCCCGGGGGCGCCGCCAGCAGGCGCGCACGCCGGCTCGAGACGGCCAGGCGCGTTGAGTTGGAAGCACGACTTCCGACCTGCTGGGAAACTGATGCCGCAGGCACCGCCTGGCGTGCAGCAAGCACTCAGTAGGCCCGGCATGCCCGCGCCACACGTAACACCACCACAGACGATCGGCGGCGAACTTGGGGTGCGCTCCGGCGTCGGCTCGGGGTCCAGCGCGGGGTCCGCCTCCGGTGGCGCGCCGGTCACGTCACGATCCGGCGGGGGCGGAGTCTTGGCGTCCGTCTGTTCATCCGTGGGCGCGTCCACTGTGACCACACGGGGCTGCTGTTCGGGCGCAGGAGCCGTCCCCCCGCAGGCGCACGCCAACGCAGCGAGCAAGAGGGCACCGCCGCGCATCGACACGTCAATCCCACCCGTCGTCAACGTCATCCGTCGACACTTCCGGCGCCTTGACCGTCGGTGGCGGCGGAGGCGCAGGAGCGATCGTCGGGCGCTCTTCACTCTCCGGTGGTGGGGGACGCTCGGTCGCGAAATCGGGAGGTGGATCGGAACGATAGGCGCTCCTGGGAATGCGCACGGCCTTCATTCGAGCGGTGCGACGCCCGGAATGCTGCTCGACGTTGACCTGGAATGAAATCTGGTCTGCGTCGACTCGGTCCATTTCGAGGGGCATGATGAGGGCGCCCTTGGCTGAAGCGAATCGTACGATTTCTTCGATTGGCATATTCAGGCGCAACACAGGGTGCAGCACGCTCTTGTTCCCTTTTTCCCCGATCGAAAACAGAGCAAGATGAGTCGCCTGCCCGTCAACCGTAAACTCGGCGCGCAGATCACCGCGAAGCCAAGGGCTTTGAGCCAACCGAGCCAGCACGAGTAGGATCCGCTGGCCGCCCTGCTTGGGCTCTACGATCCGCGCCATTCGCTCGAGCAGCGCGAACGCGCGGTCGCGCGGTGCGCCCGTAGCGGGATCGCCAGCCGCGCCAAACGCTGAGTCCAACAGTTCGTCGTCGACCTCGAAACAGGTGGAGAATCTCAGCTCAGCGCGCATCGCGGACACACGACTGTAGTGTTAAGCACGCATAATTCCAAGCTGACGGGGTACTCCCGGAACGGTCAGCGCACGTCGTAGTCTACGACGAGCGGGGCGTGGTCGCTCACGTCGTCTGCGGTGTCGCTGCGATCAAAGCTCTGCGAACCGCCAACCAGTAGCTCCAGCGCATTTTGATTTCCGTACTGATCGTCCAGGAGAGAGCGCTTACCGAAGTAGGTCGTGCTCCAGCGGTCGCCGTCCGGCAGAGTCGCGGTCACGCTCGTCAGCGCGTTGCTTCCCATTCCTTGCAGCGCCAGAAGGGGTGGCGTCTCCGGCTCCGTGTTAAAGTCACCGAGCACGATCACGACTGCGCTCGGGTCGTCGACGACGATGCCTGACGCGATCTTCTTCGTCTGTTCGGCCTCGGCGATACGCTTCAGCTCGCTGTCCTCCAACGCCTTGAAGTGAACGCCCAAGAGCGCCACGTGGCGACCGTTCACCGTGTAGTGCGTCTCAGCGCAGTCGCGCGCAAACACGAACGTTTCGGACGGGTCAGTCGAGGGAGAAAAGAACTCATCCTCGTGGGTCTCAGCACGGTCGATCGGTATCTTGCTCAGAAACCCCACGTCGATCCCCCGAGGGTCGTTGCCGGTCAGCAGCGACGTGTGCTCGTACCCATCCAACTTG
>JAUIKB010000445.1 GCA_030430975.1 Polyangia bacterium | reverse complement strand
TGCCTGGGCTGATCACCCGGTAGTCGGCGAGCTGGCCCAACACGAGTCGCGCCGCGACCAGGATGCCGGCGACGATGCTGAGCGCACCCAGGATCCGCGTCGCCTCACGCAGGCCAACGTGTCGCCAGCTGAACCTGGGCACCCCGAACCCGTGTAGGCAGGCGTACTTGAGCACGAGGACGATCGGAATCGTCTCCACCAGTCGCTCCCACATGAGCGGTGGCAGGTTGCCCTCGAAGCGGAGCAAGAACGCCGCAAAGTAGGCGCTCGCGAGCACGGCGATGTCGATCGCAAGGCGGAGTGTCCGATAGGCGGCTGGGCGCATTAGGCCGAACTCCTTGGCGAACCTTTGGAGGTGTACTCGTAGCGATAGTAATACTGGTAATCGCCCTGCTTGAAGTCGGCGCCGTTCAGGACGACGCCGGCGATGCGCGCTTCAACGTCTTTCAGCGATCGCGTCGCCTGCTTCGCCAGATCACGGCTCGTGCGGCGGGCGCGTACAACGACCACGGTTCCGTCGACTCGCTTGCTCAAGATGGCGGCGTCGGTGACCGCGGCGAGCGGCGGGCTATCGAGCACGACGCGGTCGTATTTGGCTTCGAGCGCTTCCAGGAGGCGTCCGAATTTACCGCTTTGCAGGAGCTCTGCTGGGTTGGGCGCGGCGGGGCCTGAGGGAAGCACGTGTAGGTTTTCGATGTCTGTGGAGAGGTCGCTGTCGCCAAGCAGCGAGAGGTCCATCATCGCGGTTGTCACCCCAAGGTCGTTCGGCATTCGAAAGACCTTGTGCACGCGCGGACGCCTCAGGTCGCAGTCGACGATGACAACGGACTTGCCCGTCTGAGCGATGGCCGTAGCGATACAACAGGCGACGGTGGTCTTGCCCTCCGATGGGCCAGCGCTGGTGATCAGCAGCGTGGAGAAAGGTTCGTCCGGAGACATGAAGACCAGATTGGTGCGGATCGCGCGCGCTGCCTCTGCCGTGCCGCTCTGTGGTGCGTAATGCACGACGAGCTCGGGAGGCGTGTTGGCCGCCGCCTGACGACGGCTGCGTTTCTTGCGCGCGTAGGGTGCGGCCTTCGCTGAGTCGACGCGCGGGAGCAGCCCCAAAAACGCGAGCTGCAGCACGCGTTCCACATCGTCGGGCGTCTTGATGCTGCGATCGAGTAGTTCTCGGCCGACCGCGAGGCCTAGACCGAGAGCCATGCCGGCCGCGATGCCACCCAAGATCATGATCGACGTCCGGGGTCGAATGGGCCGACGGGGCGTGGTGGCCTTCTCGACGACGCTGATGTTGTTGAAGCGCATCAGGCTAGTGAGGTCGCTTTCCTTGGTGCGCTCCAGCACCAGGGTGTACAGCTTCTCGGTGTTCTTTTTGGAGCGTTCCAGGCGCCGGTAGCTCATTTCCAGGCCGTTGAGTTCCAGCGCTCGCTTCTTCGCTTGCGCGAACAGCCCCGCCAAGCCGCTACGTTCTTTTTGCGCCGAGCGCAGCTCGTTCTTGACCGACCGCTGAACGTTGCGGATCTCCTTGAGCAGGGCCTTACGGGTGATGTCCAGACGAGCCTGCGCCGCTCGGCTCTCGGGATGCTCCTGCCCTTTCCCCGTCTGTCGAAGGCTGTCGTAGTCGCGCTTGGCGGCCACGTACGCCTGCCGCAGTGATTGCACGGTGCTGCTCGTCAATAGCTCACTCACCGGCAGATCTTGAGGGTCCTTCGCGTCAACTTTCGCCAGTGCGCTGGCTCGTGACTGCAGCTTGACGATGTTGGCGCGGACGCGCGTCAAGGCACCGTTGAGTTCGTTCATCTCCTGCCGCAGCATGCTCGACTGATCGTCGAGGGACAGCGACAGGATCTGGTTGTCCTTCTTGTAGTCATGAAGTGACTGTTCGTTGCTCTCAAGCTCGGTCTTGAGCTTGTCCAACTGCCCGCCGAGCCAGGTGCGGGCGGTGTTGCTCGATTCCAACGCGGAATCGATGTTCTGCTCCATGTAGGTCTCGATGATCGCGGCCAAGATGCGCTGCGCGCGGGCTGGATCCGCGTCTTCGAGCGTAACGTTCACCAGGCGACTGTTCTTGACTGGGCTAACGTTGATGCGCCCGCGGAGCTTTCTGGCGGCCCGGTCCACACCGAAGTCCGAGCGTACTATCGGCTGCGGCTTTTCGTTCTGGGGAACGTTCTGCAAGAAGGCCTCGTCGTCTTGCAGGTTCAGTCTTCGCACGACTTCTTCGGCGACGGACTGGCTCTTGATGATCTTGTACTGGGTCTCGTAATACTCGAGGTTGCTCCAGAAGTTGCCCGCGCCAACGTCCACGACGGCTTGGACTTTCTGTCCGAGCGGCCTCGGGGGGGTGGGGTCGATCTTCAGCTGCGCGTGGGAGCTGTAGATCTTTTTCTGGCCGAGGGTGTAGAAGCTCACGCCCAGTCCCACCACGGCGGTCACGATCACGATGATCAGCCAGTTCTTTCGCGCGGCGGCGATCGCCATCGCCGGCGTCAGGAGGCTCTCCTCGGTTTTCTCGGCTGGGGTTGCGGGAGTCAGGTTCACGGCAATCGCTCGGGGAAGCTGCGAGCGGGCAAAGATGCCCGACGGTCTAGATGCGCGAGAAGCTCGGCGGATTCATCGGTCGGGGCACCGCGCGTCACAGATTTCTGTTGGGGGTCGGAGGCTTGACGCGATAGACACTCAGGCGCAAGCACAATGGCGAATTCAGGTCTCGGCGTGGCGGTGGTCGGTGTCGGCCGCTGGGGGCGGAATCTCGTGCGTGTTTTCGCGGATCTGCGCCGTGCGCGACTCGTTGCCGCGTGCGACGTTTCCCCGGCGTCGCTGAGACGCCATGTCCCAGAGCGCGCGAAGTGTACCACAGAATTCCGTGAAATCCTGGGGGATTCGGATGTGGACGCGGTGGCGATCGCGACCCCCGCGGCAACGCATAGCGAGCTGGCGATTCGATCGTTTGAGGCGGGCAAGCACGTGTTTGTCGAAAAACCGCTCTCGCTCGGCGTGGGCGAGGCGGAACGCGTCGCCCAGGCTGCCAAGGCCGCCGGGCGGCGGTTGATGGTTGGCCATATTCTGCAGTATCATCCGGCAGTTACACATCTGAAGGCGCTCCTTTCGGAGGGTCGACTCGGGGTGGTCCGCTACGCCCTATGCGACCGGCTGGGCCCCGGGACGACGAGGGACATCGACTCGTGGTGGGCGCTGGCGCCCCACGATGTGAGCGTGCTTCGATACCTGCTTGATGAAGCGCCGGTAGAGGTAGCGGCCCATGGGCACGCCGCCGCCGGCCTACCGGACCCAGCGGTCGTGTCCGCGCGACTGCGGTTTGCGAGCGGCGTGACCGGTTTCATCCACGTCAGCTCCGTTCATCCTGCAAAGACCCGCCGGCTCACACTGGTCGGGACCGAGCTGACGGCGACGTTCGACGATGTGGGCGCCGCCAAACTGACTCTCGGGCCGACCCCGCCGGAGCTTCGGCGGCTCGAAGTCGCGCCGGATTCTCTGCCAAGCCGCGGCATGTCCGAGTGCAAGATCGCTGTCGGCGAACCGCTGCGCATCGAAGCGGAGCACTTCGTGGACGGCGTGCTGGACGGATGCCCGATTCGCAGCGGCACGGCTGACGCCGTGAGCGCCGTGCGGGTGTTGGCCGCTGGCAGTCGATCGGTGGCGTTGGCGGGCGCGCCGGTAGCGGTGTAGGGACCGCCGTCCGTGAACGCTGCTCGCGTACCGCTCGTCGACCTTGCCGCACACAACGCGCCGTTCACTGAGGCGTTCACAGCGCGGTTGCGCGACGCATGTGCGACGGGCCAATTTGTTTTGGGTCCCGACGTCAGCGCGTTCGAGGAAGAGTTCGCATCCGCGGTTGGCTGGCCGTACGCCGTGGCCGTATCAAGCGGCACAGACGCGCTAGTGTGCGCCCTGCGGCTGGCCGGCGTCGGCCGCGATGCGGAGGTCATCACCACGCCGTTCACCTTCGCTGCAACCGCCGAGGCAATACTCCGAGTGGGCGCTGTTCCGGTGTTCGTCGATGTTAGGCCAACGGATCTGAACCTCGATCCTGAAGCGGTTAGTGACGCGGTGACGCCTCGCACTCGCGCGGTGCTGGCGGTGCATCTGTTCGGTCGATGCGCAGCCGTCGTGAAACTGGACGCGATCTGCAGGAAACATGACCTGGCTCTGATCGAAGATGCGGCGCAGGCGGTCGGTGCGCCACGTCATGAGGGGGTGCGGTCGCTTCAATGCCACAGTTTCTTTCCGGCAAAGCCGCTCGGAGCTCTAGGCGATGGTGGTGCCGTATGTTGCGAGACGGAGGCGCAAGCGAAAGAGCTGCGGTCGCTGCGGGTCCACGGAGCGCAGCGTCGTGGCTGGCACGAGCGGTTGGGCGGCAACTTTCGTCTGGACGCGATTCAAGCGGCGTGGCTACGAGTGAAGCTGCCTCACTTGGCGGACTACCTGACGCGACGGCGCGAACATGCCAGGGCGTATGATGCAGCCTTCGCAGACCTGCCCGGTTTGAGTCTGCTGTCACCCGGCTATGGCAGTCCCGATGCTGTTGCGTCCTACTATACGCTGCGCAGTACCGACCGCGACGGACTGAAGGAACACCTCAGTCGCCGCGATATCGCGGCGGCTGTTTACTACGATACGCCGCTGCATCATCAGCCACTCTGCGCGGGGGCAGCACCGAGCGGCGCGTTGCCCGAGGCGGAAAGGGCGGCTGAGGAGGTGCTGACGCTGCCGCTGTTTCCGGAAATGACTAGCGACCAGCGCGGATGCGTCATCGACGCGGTCAGAACATTCTGTGAGCAGCATCCGCTGGACCGCTGAATCGGAAGCCGCTACGACGCATCCACTCTTTGTGGATACGCCTTGGGCCGCGTCTCGCGGTCGCGAGCGGAGTTGGTTCATTGGGATCTGTTAGGAACATGCGATGGGATTAGGATCAGTTCGGCGCACGGCGCTCGTCGCTGGGGCCGCGGGGTTTCTGGGTTCGCACCTCGTGGATGCCTTGCTTGCAGAGAACTTCGACGTCGTTGGGATCGACAACCTGATGACCGGCGATTTGGAAAACCTCGCCGAGGCGGGCCGGTCTCCGCGGTTTCATTTCGAGACGGGCGATGTGCGACGTCCGCTGGATGTATACGCCGACGTGATCTTCAATTTCGCGTGTCCGGCGTCGCCTGTGCACTACCAAAGCGACCCGATCGCAACGTTCACGACTAGCGTTGTTGGCACGCTCAACTTGCTCGAACTCGCCAAGAATCGGCGCTGCGTGATCGTCCATGCGTCCACATCCGAGGTCTATGGCGACCCGCTCGAGCACCCCCAAACGGAGAGCTACTGGGGGCACGTGAATCCGATCGGTGAGCGCGCGTGTTACGACGAGGGAAAACGCGGGGCCGAAACGCTGCTGATGGACGCTCAACGTCTGGGTTTGGCCGATACGCGCATCGTGCGGATTTTTAACACCTACGGCCCGCGCATGGCGCAGGG
>JAUIKB010000444.1 GCA_030430975.1 Polyangia bacterium | reverse complement strand
CCCCGCCCGACGACGTGCTCCCTCATGCCGTACAGACTACCCACATCTGCGATCCTGGGCCTCGGGCTCGGCATGTTGTCCGCAGTGCCGGCGCACGCGCTCGAGGTTGGCAAGCTCGGCGATGATACGCTGCGGCTCGACATCACGGACACGGCCAGTCTTGTTTACAATGTAGATAATCGCGACACGCAAGACAACCAGGTCAATACTCTGACCAACGACAAGTGGGGCATGTTCAACAACCGCCTCAACCTGCAAGCCAACTGGGGCAAGTTCCAGTTCGGGCTACGCATCGACAATGCGTGGTTCTTTACCTCTCCGAATCCGGTCGAGATCGCTCAAGAACTAGAAGAACGGCGACCTAGACCCCTGCCCGCAACTGCGCTCGCCCCGCCGGACTACTTTCGGACCAAGTTCAACGAAGCCGGCACCCAACTATCCAACCGCTACATTAACTGGGTCTACCCAGCGAAGTACTACGTCGGGTACACGCTGCCGAACGTCGAGCTCACCGCTGGCGACTTCTACGCCCAGCTGGGTCGGGGCCTCGTGCTCAGCGTGCGAAAACTCGACGAACTCTCAAGCGACGTAACCATTCGCGGCGCTCGCGCTACCGGACGCATCAAGGCGGGTGACTTGCGGTTCAAGCTGACGGGGCTTGGCGGCGCGATGAACCCGCTCCGCGTCGACGGCAATAGCGGTCGCTACATCGGCGTGACAGACGAGGTGACGCCCAGTTGGCTGGTCGCGACCGAAGCCGGCATGCCACGGGCCGTTTCCACCGACTTCGTCCCCAACGCCCCTGCTACATACGCGCCGGACCGCATCGCCGGCGCACAGTTCGAGATCGCCACCAACGACATCAAGCTCGGCACGCAGGGCGTTCTGCTGGTACGACAGGCCAAGCTCAACAGCGACATCATTCGGGCCGCCAACCAGGTCATCAATGCGAGCCAATCGGTCGAGTTCCCGGACATCGCCGACTTCGGCGCGCTCTACCTCGAAGCCGCGGTTCAAGACCTGACCAACGACGAGAACGCTGAAAACAGCATCATGGGCCACGCGCTGTACGGCTCGTTCAACGTGGTCCAGGAGCCGTTCGTATTTCTGCTCGAAGGCAAACACTACCGAGCCTTTCATCCGCTGTCGGCGAACGTGGATCTGTCTCGGGCGCGGGAGTTCAGCCTCGTGCAGTACAGCGCCCCGCCGACCGCGGAAGCGTTTTGGATCGACACCGAGTTCGAGGGGTTCAACACGTGTGTCACCGGCGGACGGCTAAAAACAGACGCCCATCTCGGCAAAGACGAAGACGTCTTCGTGTGGGCCGGGCACTTCCAGACCTGGGCAGAGTCGTTCACCAACGAGCGCTGTGAAGTCTCCAAAGACAAGCGCAATGACGTGTGGGACCTGGCGCTGGGCGCCGAACTCACGTCCCAGCAGCGCAAGAGCAGATTGAGCGGTGTGCTCGGTTTCCGACTGGATACCGCGCAGACCCCGGTTACCGATCCGAACGGCGATCTGACCAACCTGTACTATCGGGAACTATCGTTTCGGCACGATTTCCTGCGCTACCTCGGTGGTTCATGGAGCGCGCAGCTGCAGGGATGGCACCGGCGCCGCGAACAGACGCGCGGCGGGGCGGACGAGCCCTGGTACGAAGGTTTTGCTCTGTTCGGCATCATGTACGACAAGCTGACGGTCGCCGCCGGGTTCGAATACAACACCAATCCTCAAACGCCGCCGACCTACTACAACGGTCAGGTCACGTACCGATTCACGCCGGCCGACAGCGCCAGCCTGTTCGTCGGACAGCGCCGCGGCACGTTGCGATGTGTCGCTGGCGTGTGCCGTGTGTTCCCCCCGTTCGAGGGCGCGCGGCTCGACATCACCACGCGATTCTAATACCGGCACGTGCCTGGCGGCGATCGTCGGGCGCAGTGCGTAGCGCGCGTGTTACTTGACCGCGACTGCAGCAGCGACGTCCTTGTCGACGGCCTTGACATCACCGCTTGTGTAGCCCTCTTTCTTCGTGAGAATCTTGCCATCACGACCGATTAGCACGCTGTACGGAGCGCTGGTCTTCGGGTTGTAGAGCGCCACAACGCGCGTTTCTGTGTCCAAAAGGATCGGAAACGTCACGCCGAGTTTTTGAACCTCGGTCTTCACCTGAGCGACTGACTGGGGGCCATCGATCGACACGCCCAAGACCACGAAGCCGTCGTCCTTATGCTTCTTGTAGAGTTCGTCCAAGTGCGGCATCGCGGCCATGCACGGGTCGCACCACGTCGCCCAGAAGTCGATCAGCACCACGTCTTTGCCGAGGTGTTCGCTGAGCGTCACGCTACGGCCATCCAGGGTATCCAAGGTGAAATCCGGGGGCGCGGAACCACCGGTGTCACCGGGCGTGTCCGCGCCGCCGCCGGAAGTGCCACCGCACGCCGTGCCGCAGAGCGCCAAAACGATCGCCGCGCCACTGACCCAGCTCGAATAACCTTGGGTTGTCATTGCCGTCGTCTCCCCGGCCCGCGGGCCGCTTTCTTCATGAAATGGTTTAGTCCGCGAAGCCTTTCCGCGGCTTCCCGTCGAGGCGTGCTGGGAGCAATCGCCTATTTGATCTGCCCGATATACTTCTTGAGCTCGGTACGCAGAATGTTGGTGTCGCCGCCGGACTCGACGGCAAGGATTTCCATCGTACGAGCGTTGACGAACATATTCATCGGAACGGCGTCGATGCTGAAGTACTTGCCGAGCTTGTGAGACGGATCCACGGCGAACGGGAACGGGACTTTGTAGCGCTTCGCCCACGCTTCCATGTTCACGTACTTGGCCGGATTCGGCGGGTTATTGGCGTCCTCAAAGATGGTGCCGAGCACCATGGCGCCCTCTGGCTGCAGTTCGTCGAAGATAGCCGGAAGCGACGGACCAAAGTCCCCGCGGTACTCGCCGTTGCATGGCGGGCACCACACGGCGCCACTGTTGATGAGGATGACCTTGATGCCCTTTTCGCCGTCCGGATCGTAGAAATCGCTCAGCTGGATGCGCTCGGCGTTCTCGGCGTCGTACTTTGATTCAGTCGGGTTGTTCCAGCCGACGAGTTCGACGTTCGCGATGATCGCGCCCTCGGTGGTGCCGTACGGACCCGCCGGGTACGCGACGGCGGCGTTGCCGGTGTCTTTCGGCTCGTCCCAACCCGCGCCGTACGCGATGGAGTCCGCTGCCGCCCCTTCGCCCGTGTCGAGCGGCTCAAGGGTCTCTTGTTCGGTGACCGTGCTGGTGCAGGCTAGCGCCACGACCGCGCAGATTGAGATACCCAGAATACCCGATAGACGCATACAGAACTCCCAACGCTCGCGGATGCGAACCACAGGAGCTTACCCGGCCCTACCCGGCGGTCAAGCGCCCAGACCCGAACAGTGTTTGCTTGCACGTGCGCAGGCTCGTCGGTCGAGCTACGACAAAGCCTCGGCTTTGCCGCGGGTGGATTCCGTAGTAGGCCGCAGCGCGGGCGGTGCCGATGTAGGTCCGTTCGTCAGACGAGAGCAGGCGCTTATGACGGTATCCCTTCGCAACTTCTCCAAACTGCTGAGCCAGGTCACTCCGCTCGGCGCCCTGCTGCTGATTTCGGCGTCGCTGGTCGGCGGCTGTAGCGAAGAAACGCAGACCGAATGTGCCGGTAAGAAGCAAGCTGATGGCAGCTGCGTCGAGCGCTGCGACACGTCCAAATGCCCCGACACCTACCGCTGCCTGTTCGGCGCGTGCGCCCCCCCCTGCGACGTCGTCACCGACTGCGCGGTTGGGCGCTTCTGCGCGTCGGTCAAGACGGACGACGGCGCGACCGGCAAGTTCTGCGCGACGCCGCGCGATTGGGAGGATGGCCAGACCGGACAGTTCGAAAGCTGCACGTCGGACAAGGATTGCGACACCTACCGGGGATTTGGCTGCGTCGACGACCAATGCGTGGTCGAAGGTTGTCGCGACTCGGAAGACTGCGGCGAGCTCGGCCAATGCCGACCTGGCAAAAAGCCCGATGGCGGCGACACGACCTGGTGCGACAAGGACGCGACCGCATCGGTCGACGGTGACCCCTGCAAAGCGAACACGGACTGCGACGAGCTCGGCGGCCAGGTATGCGCCGATGGCGCCTGCCGCGTGCCGAGCCACTGCCAAACCCACGCGGATTGCGCTGGCATCGGCCAGTGCGTCGTGGGTGCGGACCCCGACGGCAACGAAGCCCGCTATTGCGACCCAGACAAGGACGCGATGAACGGCGAGGGGCAGTTCGGCTGGCCGTGTCTGAGCGGCACCTCAGCGGACTGCGACGAGGACAACGGTTTCGTGTGCATCTCGGCTGGCGAGGGTGACTCGGATGCGTACTGCACGCAGCGCGACTGCTTGAAGGACGACGACTGCGGCGCCGGCTACCGCTGCGCCTTGACCCGCTCGGCTACCCGCCCGTGCAACGATCAATGTGGCTTCACGGGCGCGGGTGGAAGCGATTGCGCAGCGGACGCCGACATCGGCAGCGGCAAGAAGTTCGAATGCGGCCCGCTCGGCCTACTCACCCGCCTGTGTCTGAAGCGCGAGTTCTGCGCCGAGTGTGAGACCGACGCTGACTGCCTCGGCGCGCCTAATCAGGTCTGCGCCAAGGACAAGAGCGGAACCAAGATTTGCACCAGCCTATGCGACAAATCGGTCAAGAACGCCTGTCCATGGAAAGCCGACGCCGAGTGCGGCGATTTCGACAGCGACCTTGGGCAGCCCACGTGTAGTCACCGCTTCGGTCAGTGCAAGGGCACCGGGCTCGGCTGCGAACCGTGTATCGACGACGGTGACTGCCCCGGCGGCCTGTGCTTAAGCACCGGTTTCAGCCCGGCGTCGTACTGCGTTGACATGCGCGTCAGCTGCACCTGCACCGTCGGCGACGACTTCTGTACTTCAGCCGATTGCCCGGACGCGCCGAGCGGCCGAGCTTTGCAGTGTCTCGGCGGCAGCGATGTGACCAGCAGCGCGCTGTATCAGACCTGCTTCGGCGCCGAAGTTGGTACGCTCAGCACGCCCAAGCGCGGGTGTTGGCCCGCCCAGTAGCCGACGCTGCCGAGTCGAGTTTCCACCCGTGCTGGATCTGAGAAGCGTTTTCTCACGCGAGGAGCATGACAACCCCGCATAGAAGCGGTACACGCGTGCTCAACTTTAGTCCTGAGACGGCCCCGTCGATCGACGCCGTGAGATTTGTCACCGTGCCGACCGACATATTACAAGCTACCTTGCATCCGTTCTTAGGTTCTAACGTCCAACGAAAAATTGCGGGCCGGTGTACCCGCGGGTGCTGAAAATTGAAGGAGTGCTTAATGTCGAAGCGAATTGGAATGAAGATGCTCGGTGCCCCGCTACTAGCGGGTCTGTTGGTTTCCCCGATGTTGACGGGTTGTGGCGAGGACGGCCTCGACGGCCTGCCCGGCGGCGGATGTGAACTCGGCGCGAAAGTCGAC
>JAUIKB010000443.1 GCA_030430975.1 Polyangia bacterium | reverse complement strand
AGGTTCATGTTGATCACCGCGTCAGCGGGGCTGATGACGCTCTTGTCCTCGATGAAGTCGCCGAGGTGGCTGTCCTCTTCCTCGCCGATCGGGGTCTCGAGGCTGATCGGCTCCTTGGCGATCTTGAGGACCTTGCGCACCTTATCCAGAGGCAGTTCCATCTTCTCCGCGATCTCTTCAGGAGTGGGCTCGCGTCCGAACTCCTGAACCAGGTATCGGGAGGTGCGGATCAACTTGTTGATCGTTTCGATCATGTGTACGGGGATACGGATCGTTCGTGCTTGATCAGCGATGGCTCGAGTGATCGCCTGTCGGATCCACCAGGTGGCGTAGGTGCTGAACTTGTAGCCGCGCTTGTACTCGAACTTGTCGACCGCCTTCATGAGGCCGATGTTGCCCTCTTGGATCAGGTCGAGGAACTGCAGGCCTCGGTTGGTGTACTTCTTGGCAATGGACACAACGAGGCGCAGGTTCGCTTCGACGAGCTCGGCTTTGGCTTTTTCCGCTTTGCGCTCACCTTGCCGAATCAGCTCGTAGCTCGCGCGCATTTCGGCGTAGTCGATCTTCATCTCTTCCTCGAGCTTCCGAGTCGCGCGCTGAGCGTTCTTCATCGCCTGGTCGAGGTCGGGGATCGCCGATACGGCAACGCCGATGCGGCGTGCGTGGCGCTTGGCGGCGGAAGCGTCTTCCTTCGCTTCACGCAGCATCTTCTTTAGCTGCGCGCGACCCAGGCCGGTACGGCGCTCGAGCTCGATCACTTGGATTTCCACACGGCGGATCTTGTGAATGTCGGACTTGAGGCGAGTAACCAGCTTGTCGATCGTTTTCTTGTTCAGGCGCATTTCCTCGAGCGTTTTGACGACGTCTTTCTTCTGACTGATTACGTCCTTGTCGAGTTGTTTCTTGCGCGGATCCACAGCGGACCGACGCTCCAGCACCAGCTCATCCAGCTTGCGCTCCTGGCGCTTGACTCGCTCGATGAGGCGGATGATGCGCCGGTCGGCCTCTTCTTCGTCGAACTCCTGCTCTTCGTCCTCGGCGTCCTTGACGATGTCCTTGACGCGGATCTTGTGATTGCGGAGGCGCTCGCCAACCTCGACGATTCGCCGCACCGCTACGGGGCTGCGCAGAATCGCGTCGAGGACCTCGTTCTCGCCTTCTTCGATGCGCTTCGCGATCTCGACTTCGCCCTCACGAGTAAGGAGCGCGACGCTCCCCATCTTGCGTAGGTACATGCGTACCGGGTCGTTGCTCTTGTAGTAGCTATCGTCGCTGGACGACTCCTTCTTGGTCGTCGTGGTCGTCGAGGATGTGGTCGTCGACTTGCCGTTGGTCGTGGCGGCGGCGCTGGAGTCGGCTTGAGCCTTGGCGGGTCGGGCGGGTTTTGCACTCGACGTCGAATCGACAAGCTCGATATCGGCGCCATCGAGCGCGCTCAGCACGGCGTCCATCTGCTCGGTACCCACGTCGTCGCCGGGTAGGGCGTCGTTGACTTCGTCGTAGGTCAAAAACCCCTTGCTCTTGCCGAGGCTGATCAGCTCGTCCACCTTGCCGTTGGACTCGCCGGCGCCGTTTGGCTTCGTTGCGGCGGCGGCAGCGAGAAGCGCGTCGGCCTCAGCCTCAAGCTCACGGGGCGTCTTGGCGCGACCGTTGGACTCATCAGCCGCTTCCACCTCGACGCTCTCGGCAGTCTTGGAAGTCTGGGCGGGCTTGGTCGCCTTGGCTTTCGCTTTGGAAGCCTTGGCGGGCTTGGTGGCGGCTTTGCTAGCAGCCTTTTTCGTCGCCTTCTTTTTAGTGGGCGCTTTCGTCTTGGTGGCGGTTGCCTTCGTCGTCGCTTTCTTGGACGTTGTCTTCGACGCTGCGGCGCCGCTCTTTGTAGATGACTTCTTTGCAACCACCAGGGGACCTCTTTTTCTAACGGCTTGATTGGACCAGAGCACGACTGCCTACAGGCCGTGTCGTTTTCGAGCCCGATCCTCTTGTTCGCGCAGCAGGGCGATCTCCTGTTCGAAATCCCCCGAGGCTGCGGCGCGTTGTAGTTCTTCGACGAGTTCCGCGTTTTGGCGCGAATGCTCCAGCTTTCCCAACTTCTTGACGTTTTCCAGAAGCTCAGACTTGGCGTCTTGAAGCTTCGTATGTCGCGGCGCTGCCAGCCGACGAGCCGCGAATGGATGGATCGAAGCGGCGAGGCTCGCAAGCACTTCTTCTGTGTTCTCGATATTCCCGTGTTGGCGCAGTTGATGCAGGGCGGCGATCGAGACGACCAATTCCCGGGTCAAGCCCAGGTTCGGGTCTGAAAACTCTGAAATATCCAATAGTTGGGGAAAATCCAGGCAAGCCCCTAGGATCGCCAGGCTGATCTCTTCGCGCCGGTCGCGGGTTCGCGCCCGCTCCGGTGGTTGGGGGGCTGCGCGGCCGTCGGCGGGTGCTTCCGCGTCCTGTGGGCTGCTCAGCGCGCGTCGCACGGCCTGGGACAGAGCGCGGAAGGTGCGCGCGTCGGCGATGCCGAGTCGTTCGGCGATGGTGTCGGCGTGGCGTTCCGCCATCGCCCGGACCGCGGGGTCGTCTTCGGCGCCGATGAGCTCGGCTACAGCTTTGATCTTGGCCGCGCGGCTGTGTGCGTCCGCCGATGTGAAGTCCGCCGCCAGAGCAGTGTCGATCAGGTACTCGAGCATGCTGCGCGACGCAGAGATGACTCGCTTTACGCCTTCGGGTCCGCGTGACCGGATCAAGTCGTCCGGGTCGAGTCCCTCAGGTAGCGACGCCACGCGGATCATCAGGCCGACGTCTTTGGCTGGTTGTTGGGCAGCGCGAGTCGCTCTTTGACCAGCTTTATCTCCGTCGAAAAGCATGACCACGTGCGGGGCGAATCGTTTTATTTGTTTTGCTTGTTCTGGCGTGAAGGCGGTGCCGAGGGGCGCGACCACGTTCTTGATGCCGCGAGCGTGTAGACTAACGACATCGAAATTGCCTTCGACGACGACGCACTGTTCCTTGTTGCGAATGTCGCCCTTGGCCTGGAAGATTCCAAACAGCGCTTCACGTTTCTTGTACACCGGAGACTCGGGTGAGTTGATGTACTTTGCGGGTGGGTCGCCGGATGTCCCCATCGACTTGACGCCTGCGGTCTTCAGATCGTGTTCGGATGGCTCTGGTAACGCGCGCCCGCTCATCGCGATGACGCGTCCTTGGATGTCCAGGACCCCAAACATCAGGCGATGCCGAAACCGGTCGAAGTGCCCAGCGCCTGTGCGACGCGGCGCGAGGAGTCCGACTTTTTCCGCGGCGTGATGGCTGAAGCCGAGTTTTCTCAACGCGGTGGAGAGTCCGTCCCACCCGTAGGGCGCGTACCCAACCCTGAATTGCTGCAACGCTTCACGGATGAGCGGGTCGTCGGTGTCCGGCGGCAACCCGCGGCGTGCCAGTTCTTCTCGAGCGTGGTGCGCGAGCGGGTGTTCACGCAGCATTCGCTCAAAGAACCCGGCCGCCGCGTTGCCAACCTCGAATAGCTCTTCACGCCGGCGCCTCGCTTCAGCGCGTCTCTTCTGCTCTTCGCGGTCTCCCGAGTCCTGGATTTCGATCCCCGCTCGCTCAGCGAGAACGCGAACCGCCTCAACGAACGTTAGCCCTTGCTGCTCTTGGATGAACTTGATCCCGTCGCCCGAAGCGCCGCACCCAAAGCAGTGGTAAAATCCGCGGTCGTCGTTGACGTGAAAACTGGGGGTTTTTTCTTTGTGAAAGGGGCAGAGCCCTACGAAGCTGCGCCCGCGCTTCTCCAGCTTGACGCTCTCGCCTATCAACACCGCGAGCGCGTTCTGCTCTCGAATTCGATCGATGGTGTCTTGGTCGATCACGTCAGGTTGGCATACCCCATCCGCTGCCGAACTCAACTCTAAGTCGCGTTTCGGTACGGACAGCCTCGCTGTGGCGCGGGTTCACGTCACCGGCTATAGACGCCGCATGTCGCTACGGGTTCCTGCTTTTGCCAAGCGACCTCTCGCGCCGGAGAGGCTCGGACGAGGGCGCATCGGTGGCTGGGCCGTGGCGGCTACGGTCGGCGCGCTCATGGTCGGCGCGTGCGATTCGGACGGCCAGCCGCGCTTCGCGGCGGGAAGGGATGGCGGCCTGCTGGACGCGGCTGGTGGACAAGACGCCAGCGCAGATGCAGCGGACACGGATGCTTCGCAAGATGCCCAGACCGATGCAGCGTCGCTCGACGCCCCTCGCGACGGGTCGCTTTCCGACGCCACCGACGTAGGTAGCGCGGACGCAGCCGCGTTTGAAGCAATCCTGGCCGGCGACCGACCGGCAGAAGAAGTGTTTGCGGAGATCGCCAACAACGGCGGCTTTCCGGTGCACGCGGGCAGCGAGTGGATCTTTGCGATTCGCGATGACGGTGCCGGACCCTACAGGCTGGCCGGAGACTTCAACGACTGGGCGCCCGAGGTAATGAAGCTGGACCAGGGTGTGTACTGGGTCCGTCGAGCCGTTCAGACGCCGGCGGGCGCGAAGTACAAGTTCGTTAATCCAGCCGAGACCTACGCGCCGGACCCGGTGGCGCGGGCGTACGGCTTCGACGAGTTCGGCGAGTTCTCGCTCGTGCGGGGTCCCGGCGCACATCTCGAGCGGTGGTTGCAGCAGTCTGACGGCACGGTGACGCCGCGAAGGGTGCGCGTTTGGGTCCCCGCGGGGCAGCCTACTCGGCACCTTTACGTACAAGACGGCCAGAACCTGTTCAATCCGGCTGCGCCGTTTGGCGGCTGGGCGCTCCAGCAGCAACTCGGTTCCGAGACGCTCGCGATCGGCATCGACAACACGCCATCCCGATTCGATGAGTACACGCAGGTCGTGGATTCCGTCCAAGGTCAGCAGGTGGGCGGCCGAGCCGACGAGTACCTGGCGTTCGTACACCAGTGGCTGCGCCCTCGGATTCAAACGCGCTATGGCACGCCCTCGCGCGTGGGCATGCTCGGCTCCTCGCTTGGCGGCCTGGTGTCACTGTACGCGGCGCTGGCCGTGCCGGGCGCATTCGACTTCGTCGGCTCACTGTCCGGTACCGTCGGCTGGGGCTCGCGCTCGGCATCGAATCCAACGCTGATCGATCTGTTCAGAGCGGCGGCGCCGCAGCCGGTGCGCATCTACATCGACAGCGGGGGTGGGGCGGGCAGCGGCTGCGTCGATAGCGATGCAGATGGCATCGAGGACGATGGCGACGGCTCTGACAATTACTGCGAGAATCGTCAGCTGCTCGATGTGCTGGCGGGGCGCGGCTTTCCCAGCGTGACGGCGGACCACGTCCCGGGCGCGCCGCACAACGAGGCGGCGTGGGCCGCCCGCGTGGCGCAGCCAATAGCCGTGTTTGAGGCGCCTTAGGTCACCGCGACGAATCGCCGCAACCCCAATGAAACCAACGAGTATTAAAGAAACGCCTGCGCATTGGCACAGCTAATTCGCCATGCTAGACGCGCGCGGACAAGTGGCCTATGGCCGCC
>JAUIKB010000442.1 GCA_030430975.1 Polyangia bacterium | reverse complement strand
CTGGCATCTCGGCGGTTCGGTGTTGGTTGGATTTGAAAACGGCGACTCGGGAAGCGTCATTCCCAAGCAAACCTGGCGCGATGTGGAAACGCTCTACTACGCGTTTGCGCCCACCGGCACCGACCTGGAGTTGGAACTGGCACTCGGCCACGCCGGCGCGGCGACTACCGACACGTATCAGCCGTCCGAGGGCATCGACGGCGACGACATTCCGTTCGGCGCGGGCGGCTACTGGTTTGGGCAAGAGGGCGCGTGGAAGCTGCAACTGGGAGGCGGCACGCTGACGCCGCGTCTCGGCAATCGGCTGTTCATGAACGCTTTCCCCCGTATGTTCGGATTGAAGACGGAGGCCGATTTCGTCGCCGACGGCCTCCGTGAAGGCGTCACGTTCGCACCGCGGTTTGAACTGCAGTGGCAACATCCGGCGCCGTGGCCGGGCGACCTGATCGGCAGTGTCTTCGCCGAAGCGCTCGTCGCCCATGACGACAGCGCGCAAAACGGCGCGCTGGTGAGGGCGCTCGTCGGCGCAACGTTCGAGTTTCCCGCAGGACGTTTGATGCCGTTCTTCGCTGGCGAGCTCGGCAACGGGCGCGGGGCGCTCGTAAATCGGCGCGAAGGTCGCGCGTCGCTGGGAGTTCGTTATGTCCGCGACTAGTGGACTCAGCCGCGTCGCCATCGGCGCCACGTGCGCGGCGCTGATCGGCTGCGCGGTTTCGCTCGAGGACGAGATGACGCCAAAGCCGGCTGCGTCCGCGCCGCTTCCCGTCGCCGCCGGCTGCGCGCCGCAACGGGCAACGCTGCGCGGAGCGCTCCGATCGGTGCCGGTCGACGGCGACCTTCTATGGTTCACGCCAGGAGCGGCGGGGACCACCGCTGAGCGGTTCGACGCCGCCACCTGTCTCGACGGCTGGAGCGACCGACGGTGGCTATCCGACGTCACGCCGCTGTCCGCGGTACCGCTTGGAAACGGTGAGGTCGCTGGGTTCTTCGTCAAGACGGTAGCCGATCCTTCAGCGCCCTTCGGCGTACGCGAAGAGGGCGTCGGTGTCGCGGTGGGACCGCTCGACGGCATCGCGGCTGGCGACGCGCTGATGTGGACGGCCGACCGCCCGCGTTACGGTACGGCCGCGGTGGTCGATGGCGATTACCTTTTCGCATACGGTTGCGTTGCTGCCCGGTTTCTTGACGGCGACTGCTTCGTCGCGCGCCAGCCGCTGACCGCGATCGGCGACGAGAGCCAGGTTGAATACTATCGAGGCGGCGGAAACTGGACCCCGCGCGAGAAGGAGTCGTGGCCGATCGTCGACGGCGCCTCCGATGTCAGCGTCGAGTATGACGCCCGGCGAGGGCGGTTTCTCATGCTGTATGCCGGAGTGCTAGGCGATCGAATTCTCGTTCGGTCGGGAATCCAGCCTTGGGGCCCCTGGAGCGCGCCCCACGAGGTCGCACTCTGCCAGCTGCCGGAGGGCGCGTTCTGTGCCGAGGTGCAGTTGCACGTCGCCGCCAGCGGCCGTTTGCCGGTGCACGAACTCGTGGTCTCTTACGCCGTTGCGACCTTGGAACCCCACGATGACAGCGACTCCTATGCCACACGGCTCGCGACCGTTTCGCTACCGCCCCTGCCCTAATCGCGCCAGTCAGGGTGGATTCCGGCATCAGGCGCGTATGATAGAGCGATGATGTCGGTTCGATTCCGCCACGCCGCCTACGTCACAATGGTCGCGATCGCGAGCTCGGCGTTCGCCGGCTGCACCACCGACTCGCCACGACGCCCCGCTCAGCGACCGCCCGGCTACGCGCAGCCATACCCGGGCCAGCACCCAAACCAGGGCTACCCCGGGCAGTACCCGCGCGGACAGTATCCCGGAGCGCAGCCTTACCCTGGCCAACCTTACCCTGGACAGCCGCCTGCGCAGCAGCGGCCACCGGCTCCCCCGCCCGTTGCCTCCACACCGCCAACGCCGCCGCCCAAGCCCGCCCTTCCACCGGTATACGACGACGCGATCAACACGTTCAACATGCCGGCGCTCGAGACGCGCATCCGCGGACTATACGCGGAGATGGTCGCGGCGCTGCCGTCCGACCGCCAGGCGCGCGTCAAGGGGATCAACTTCGGGTTCACGTCCAACCCCGGAGAGGTAAACGGCTACGCCGGCTGCCGCGGCTCGTATCGCCACATCACGGTCACTCACGGCATGATGAAGGTGATCGCACACGCCGCGCAAGCGCAGGCCAACGACGAGATATTTAAGACACAGAAATTCGACGAGGCCGCGCGCTTCGTGGCACGCAACGCCCGCAAAGGCGTCGCCGTTCCGCCGCCCCCGGCGGGCTTCTACAACCCGGCCCATCAGGTCGACGGCCGACGCGTCGCGCGCCAACGAGAGCTGTTCGACGAGGGCGTCGGTCTCACGCTCGGTCACGAGCTGGCGCACCACTACCTCAAGCACGTCGTTTGCTCGACCACGATCACTCCCGCGGATCTGATCAACGTCGTTCGCCGAAACGTCGGCGCCTTCAGCCAGGTGGCCGAGGGCTCGGCAGACTCCTACGGGATCGAAAACCTGATGGATACCGGACGGCGTCGGCCACAAGGGGCTCACCGCTTGGCTGAAAACGGCGGCGTGATGAAGTGGACGTTCTTCGCCAAGATGCGCGGGCAGAACCCGAACGGAATTCACCTGGACCTGGACCGCACGCACCCTTCCTCTTCTACCCGTGTCCGTGTGTTGTCGTTGACAGCCCAGTCGTACCGCGCCGGCCGACGCCTACCCACGCCGTGGTAGCGCCGCCTAGAGTCCGTTCAACGTATCGACAACCTTGAACAAGTCGCCCTGCTCGTAGAAATCGACGGCTACAAAGTTCGGGATGTGGCCGGTTTGAGTGCGACACTCGGCTGCCCGCATGCCCAGGATCGCCTCACCGTTCACATCCGCAGCGGAGGCGGGGTCCGGTAGCCCGAGTGCCGTGCCGACCCAGTGATTCAGCAAGAACAGCTGATGGGTGGACTCGCCACGGTTGAGATCACACGTGAACTCGGCCGGGCTGTTGAAAG
This sequence comes from Polyangia bacterium, assembly GCA_030430975.1. Classification (GTDB taxonomy): domain Bacteria; phylum Myxococcota_A; class Polyangia; order Polyangiales; family Polyangiaceae; genus JAUIKB01. The sequence goes on along the minus strand of JAUIKB010000442.1, from coordinate 2,444 downwards.
AGTACGGCGTGTCAAACGCGATGTCCCACAGGTTATGTAGCCAAGCCGGCGGGGGTCCGGCGGACTGTGCGGCTACCACCAGCCGCTGGCCCATGTCGTGCATTTCCTGCAGTGTCGGCCACTGACCACCATCATGGGCGTATACATACGACACTAGATCAGTCGCGACAAAGTCAGACTCGATCACGGCCGCACCGACGTAGTCTTCGTACAGAAGCGACACCACGTCGTGGTCATTTTCTTCCAAGAATTTTCTAATCGATAGCAACGTATCCCTATGCGGCACGCTACCTAAGGCGCAAGGTCCATGACACAGCCGCGTCTCACCGCCCTCTTCGTACACGTCCAAAAGCAGAGCTCGCACGCCGTCTTCGAGCTGCTCGGCGATCGGACTGCGATGATTGGCGTTGGCGGGCGGGAAGCCGGACTCGGCGGCAGCGTGAGCATTGTGGGTCGCAGCGAACGCAACCTCATCGTACCGCCTCAGACACAGTTGCTCGTGCCCGTTACAAAGCGTTACCGCCGTCGCGTCCCCGCCCGACCCGGCCTGATCGCTTCCAGCGGCGCCCCCGCCCGAAATTCCACCCGAACCTAGGCCGCCGACCCCGCCACCTCCGCTGCCCTGAACCTCGGCTGGGTCACCGGAGTTGGAACACGCGACGAGCACCAGCGCACCGCTCAACACAAACGCAACCAGCCGCCGCATAGCTAACACTATACGACGGCTGGCTGACGGAGGCGCTGAGCGCTACGACTTGGGCATGATCACGGTGTCGATAACGTGAATCACGCCGTTCGAAGCCGGAATGTCGGCCTTCACAACGGACGATGAGTCGTTGAGCCTCACGCCTCCGCCGCTGACTTGGATTGAAACGTTGCTGCCCTGAACGGTCTTGGCGGTGTCCAGCTTGGCGACGTCCGCTGCCATCACCTTACCGGATACGACGTGATAGGTGAGGATGGCGACCAGCTTCTCCTTGTTCTCCGGCTTGAGGAGGTCCTCAACGGTGCCGGCGGGGAGTTTTGCGAAAGCTTCGTCAGTCGGCGCAAATACCGTGAACGGTCCGTCACCGCTGAGCGTTTCCACGAGCCCGGCTGCCTTCACTGCGGCAACCAAGGTGTTGAACGATCCTGCACCCACCGCCACATCGACGACGGTGCCGGGCGCCTCGGCCGTAGCGGCTGGGGTATCGGAGTCGCTCTCGGCCATCGAATCATCCATCGCTGGCGTTTCCGATGCGGTGCTAGGCGCGCTCGAATCAACCGGCCCCTGGGCGGCACCGCCGCAAGCCATAGCAAGAACGCAGGGAATGACGGATAGAAACTTAACTGAGCGCATGAGATCTCCTTCGGCTGTACAAGCCACGAGTGGGGTGGATGTTTGCCGGGCGCCCCAGCTAAGTGAAAGCTGCAGGCTGGTGCTTCCCGACACCACGTCCGTAGGGCCTGCGCGATCCCGCGCAAGACGCGTCGTACTAATTTCCGACGATCAACCTCAGACCGACATCGAGCTGTTGAAGCGCGCGTAACTCGCCGTAACGTGCATCCCAGGCGCCCGAAGCCAGATCCGCTCGCACAGCCTGTTCGACACGAGCAACAGTCTCGGCCGACTGGCGCGCGAACCCAGAAGTGACCTGACGGATCTCTGGATCGAGAACCCACTCTGGATGAGCCCAGAACGCTCCCAGCATCTTGTCCTCGCAGTCGCGCGCGACCGGGATAACGTCGATGCGCGCCGATCCTAGCCACTCAGCGATCAATTCAGGACGTGGAAAAATCTGGTCATCCAACTCGCGAAGCTCGGGCATGTAGTCGGCGACGAGCCACATCTGACCGCTGATGGCGGCGTCGAAGGTCACGATCACTACCGGCCCTGAAGCGACACGCCGCATCTCGAGTACGCCGTCCTTGGTGTGGTCATCCCAATGGTGCAGAGACAGTACGGACATAGCCGCATCGACGCCGTCGTCGTGCAACGGCAGGGCGTGCGCGAACCCCCGAACCGCCGGCGCGCTCCTGGCGCGTTGTGCCGCCATGACGGCACTCGGCTCGATCGAGATCACCGTGCGGTCGGTAGGTTCGTAGGAGCCCGACCCCGCGCCGACGTTTGCCACCGATGCACCCGCGCCCAGCGCGCTGTGGATCTGCTGCGCAATGCGGGGATCGGCCCGCCGATGCTGCGCGTACCCCACGCCGATCCGGTCGTAGCGCGGCGCTTTCCCGGGCTCCGTCACTCCGGGACCGGGCCGCGCTTGGCTAGCGAATCGGTCCACCGATCGGTATCGCCGTCGATCAGCGCAGCCAACCAGTCCGCCATCGTCACACCATCGAGGGTGGTCTTGTCGATACCCTCGATGGCAAGCCCTCCGCCGATCAGCATCTGCACCGCCCCAGGTGGCAGTTCGACGCTCGTCAGATCGGAGCCGATCACGCCGCTCGGGTCC
>JAUIKB010000441.1 GCA_030430975.1 Polyangia bacterium | reverse complement strand
CTGACGCCGCAGACGCAGACGCTTCGCCCGGAGTTCCCCCACCCCCTCATGCGGCCATCCCGCCAGACGCCGAGGCGGACGGCGATAAAGCGGCCACGCCGGCGTCTGACGCCGACAGCGAGTCGCAACCAACACTTGACGATCGGACTCACCCGCACGTCAGCCCACGCGTCTACGACGCCGGTCCAGACGCTGCGTCACCGGAGCCGCCGGGCATAGAGGATCGCGGCGTTGTGTCGTCGCCCGGACCGAGTCTCGCCGAACGGCGCGTGTTGCATGGGTTTCGCATGGGATACCTGTTTCTGATGAACTACGATCGTCCGATTGACAACGACGACCCGGACTGCACCGACTGCAGCCTAAAAGAGCGCTACGACATCCGATCGCCCCACCAGTTTCTACTCGGATACGAGATGATGGGCCGGCTGGTTGGGCATGATTGGCTGAACGTGGTGCTCGTCGGCAACGTACTGGTGAGTGGGCTCGAGCAGTCGAAGTTCATACCTAGCGCGAACTTCCTCATCGGATTCGAATTCAACCAGTCGTTCCAGCTGGGCGTAGGTCCGAATCTGTCGCCCCAGGAGGGCAAAGAGGCCCACATGGTGCTCGCCGCCGGTTGGACTCCTCGCGTGGGTAGTTTCTACGTGCCGGTGCACGCATTCTTCATTCCAGACGTAGACGACAACCACCGCATCGGGCTGACGACTGGGGTCAACTGGTAGGCCTGGTCAGTCGTCCACCGCGACGAGTCGGACGCTACTGACGCCGTTGTCCGGATGCACATCGACGGTCAGAAAGTGACGTCCGACGCCGTCGAACCGCTCTGGAATGGCGCCGCCGCCGCCGGAGATGTAGGCCGGCACGCCTCCGTTATCGAACTCGTAATATGAGTGAATGTGGCCGTATAGCGTCAGATCGACACCGCCGGCCGCCAGACGCCGCAACAGCTTCGCGGCTTCCGCGCGGCTGCCGAACGAACCGTTGCGGACGCCGATCGGGTCCGTTGGCGGTATATGCATCGCGACCACGTGCGTGCCGTCCTGAGACGACTCGAGCCAGCCCTCAAGCCAGCCGTAAACCATCGGATCGATCGTAGCGCTGGCCGAGTCGAGCATGGTGAACCGCACAGCGTGGTACTCGAAGCTGAAGTTTCCGCGACCAAAATAGTCGTGCCAAAGCGTGGGGTTCTGACCCAGCTCGTGGTTGCCGAGCGTCGTGTAGTAGGGAACGTTCAGGCTCCTCAGCTCCGCCTGATAGCGCTCGAGCTGCTCCACGGTGCCCTGTTGCGTGAGGTCGCCCGCGCCGAGCAGAAACTCAACGCCTTCATCGTTCACCTTCGTGTAAATATCGCGAACATCGTCGATCGCTTCTTGCACGTCGCTCAACACGGCAAACCGAAACGCCGTCCGATCGAGAGCGCTCACGGTCGCGAATCGCAGCGTCGCTGGGCCGGCTCCCGTCAGCTCGACGCTATATCGCTTCTGAGTCGGTCGTTCCGCCGCCAGCGCAGTAACGGTCACGGCGGACGCAGGTTCCCCGCTGAGCTGCCCCGCGGGCATCGCATTGTCCAGCGTTAGCTCGAGGGTACGAGACGTCTCGCCCGTTAGCTCGATCGCTACGGTAGGCGCGCTGTTCCATAGCCGAAGTTCCGAGTCTGAAGCGCTGCGAATCGTCGCGAGTCCGTCAACTACGCGGACCTTCACGTCACCTGCGGCGCCGCGTCCGACCTCGAGATCGGCTCGTGCTCGGTCTTCGCCGACATCCAGACAGCTGGCAGCAAAACTGCCGACGATCAGCGCTCCGACGAGCGGCTTCAAAGTGCGCGTTCGCATCATTGTTTTCTCTCCCGATACCAAAGCGATAGACCGCCGACCAACGCCGATCCCACCTCGCCCTCCAAACTGAAACCGAAGTCATCCAACGGCCAAAAACGCGCCCGCGTGCCGAAGTGGCCCGGCACACCGCTGCCGAGTCCCGTCAACTTGAGGCCAGCGGCGTAGCCGTCGTGCCGGTGGTCGTAGTACAGCGCGATCTCATCGCCGGCGACGTCGGTGGGCCGGTTTAAGTAGATGCCGTACGTCATGCGCATCAGCAGCAGATCGGTCAGTTCACGTTCATCCGTAGGTAAGTCATAGCGAATCGACGACACGGCAAGTCCAGGGTCGAGCTGGACGTAGCCGCCGCTCAAGTGAGGATCGAAATCACGTAGATCCAGGCGAGCTCGCGCCGTCGCCTCTACGGTCGTGATCGCGAACCCGTCGCTCACGTACGCGTGCCGCGTAGCCGTGACGGCCGCGTCGACAAAGGAGCCCGAGTTCGACCGAACGTCGGGTCGCGGTCCCACAAAACGATAGGCTACGTCCGCCGAAAGGCGGTAGTTCTTGTCGTCAACGGCCGATTCGAGGCGCGGGCCGAAGGCCCAGGCGCCGGTCCGAAACGTAGCGGTGTGTTTGAAAAAATTCCGATACCGAAACTGTGGATCGTAAACATGGTTGTAGCCGACAGACACCTCGACAGGTGCGGTGAGCGTGGCGGCTCGCCCCTTCTGCTCGTCCGTGAGCACGGTCGCGTGGATGTCAGCAATCAGCGAGAACCCAAACAGCCCGACCCCGGCGATCGTCGCCCACGCGAACGGGATCACCAGATAGCGGCTAGCTCCGGTGACGGCGAGCCCAGCCAATCCGCCCAGTACGCCGCCGACGCCGGCAGCCTCGGCGAGCAGCAGTCGGTGCGCCGTTTTTCGACGCCCCAGCAACCACTGCCCGGAGCCGTGAAGCAGGACCCCAGGAACGATGCTCCCGACGACCGCCAGCGGACGGCTACCGGTGACCGGCGTGACCGGGATTGCGCCATCGTCCTGGTTATCGCCGTCCGCGCGGGACTCCTTCGCGTCCGACGTCAAACTCGCCGTAGCCGCGCTGGTGAGGGCCGCCGTACGCGGCAGCTGCAGCGACTGCGCACTGGCGGTCGGCGCCACCAGCCCGACGCAGGCCGGAAACGCGCACAGCAAGATGCGCTTCACGGGTGCCCTTCTTGCGGCAGCGCCTTGGGCGCCGCAGCGACGGCAGGCCCCGGAACCGTCAGCAAACGCCCCAGTTCAGCCAGCGCAACGACGCTCAGAGGCGCATCGGATTGTTCAGACAAGACGCACGACGGCACGCTCGGCTCGATCACCCCGGATGCTCTGACCGCTCGCTCGGCGTGCTCGCGGCAAAGCCGAGTTCGCTCCGAAAACGCCACCAGCTCGTCGTGCAGACTACGTAGCCGAGCACGATCCAGGTCGGGAAGCCCCGCGGCAAGCGTGGACGCAGACGGCGCCGGATAAGCCGCTTCAGGCATGCGGTTGAGGACCACAGCAGCGATCCCAACCCCGCGTTGCGCGAGACCTTCAGCGAAGTGGCGTGCATCAGCGAGGCTGGTCGCTGACGGACCGGTGACCAGCAGAAACTGCGAGCTGGACGACGTCAACAGGTCGGCGGTAGCCGTCGCGCGCGCTCGAAAACCATCCGCCAAGCCGCCCATGACGGTAAAGAACTCTTTCAGCTCGTCGACCAGCCGCGGACTCGTCAGCAGCGACAGGACGCGCGCGACAGCGGCGCCACCCAGCGGTAGCAAGCGTGACAGTCGCCCCTTGGGGGCGTCGCTGAGAAACCAGCGGACGATCTCGTCGTCTAGGAACCGAGCGAGGCGCCCGGGAGCGTCTAGGATCTCCAATGCGCTGCGGGTCGGCGGCGTGTCCAGCACCACGTGATCGAAGCGTTCGCTCGTCACCAGGTCGTGAAGACGCTCCATCGCGAGGTACGCATGGGACCGCGCCAGCGTACGGGAAAACGAGCGGTACACGGCGTTGCCGAAGATCGACTCACGGGCGCCCGCATCCGTGACGAGTCTCCCCAAGAGGTCATCGTATCCGCTGCCCGTCTCCAACATGGCGGCGTGCAGCGTTCCCGCCGCATCGCGCGGTAGCGCAACCGGCCGCAGTTCATCGTGCAGCTGATCGAGGCCGAGTGCGCCGGCCAGGCGACGCGCGGGATCGACCGTCAATACGGCCACGCGCTTGCCCTGCATCGCCAAGCTGACGCCCAGCGCGGCGGCGACCGTCGTCTTACCAACGCCGCCTGGCCCCACCAAAACCAGCACCGGTGCGCGTGGCACGAAGTCGCTCATTGCGCTGCCTCGCTAGCCGCGCGCCCCAGCGCTCTGAGTTCAGCAGGCCCGACGGAGGCGAACTCGGGTAGCTCAACAGCAGCTGGCAGCTGCGCCCGCAGGCGCGATAGCTGATCGACAGCGGCGCCGTGCGCGCGCGACGCATCAAGCGCCTGAACGACGCCCGCCGGCATCCCGCCGACGAACCGTCCGAGGAGTTCAACGCTCTCGGCGGCAAGTGGCCGCTTAGGCATCCGATTCACCCAGACGTTCCCGATAGTGGGTCGACCTCGATCGGCCACACGATGGTGTAGCTCGACGAGTTCATCGACCGGGAGTTTCGCCGGGAGGGTCACGAGATGGAGCCGACACAGGGCGGCATCGCTCAGGAGACGCTCGACACGCCGCATCAAGCGCCTGATCGGACCGCGTCCGATCAGGCCCGATAGCACGCTGGGCAAATCCAACAGCATCAGCGCGTGACCGGTTGAATCCAAATCGACCAGGACGGGGTCGTACGCATCCGGGCCGGGCTTCGCTTCGACCCAGTCCGCGATCGTATTCAGCGTCAGGGTCTCGAGCACCCCCGGAGCAGCCTCCATGAAACGCGTCAGAGCGCGATTTCCGAGCACCCACTTCGCCGCGCCGCGAACCGGCAGGTAACGCTGCACGTACCGAGTCAACGCCGCCTCGTACTGAAGGTTGAGGGCGTGGACGCCGGGTGCCACCTCGGTCGGTTCGCTGCCGATCTGTGCATGCTCAAAGATCGCGCCCATCGTGGCACGATGCCCCAACTCGATGATCAGCGGGCGTTTACCTCGACGGGCAGCCTCGCAGGCGATCGCCGCGACGAGGGTGCTCTTGCCGACGCCGCCCTTGCCGGTAAACAGCTGAAGTCGAGGTTGGGGCTCCGGCACCTGGCGTGTGTAGTGCCGGTGGCCCCTCGTCGCAATCGGGCGCTGTGTGGAGAATCACTCTCCGGGAGCGTCTTGGCAGCAGCCCGTGACGCAATACTGACCGTCCGGACACAGCGGTTGACCCGGCAGTCCGCACAATTGCGCGCCGTTCGGGCATTCTTGCTCCGTGCATTCGGGCGGTAACGTCGGCTTGCCGATACACAGCTCGCAGTTCGCGCAGGTGTTCAGACACGCGGGCACCTGTTCGCACGGCTTGCACTTGTCCGGGTCGTTGAGCACGCCCAGGTTGCAGGATCCGGAGCTGTTGTTCTCGGAACCCAGGAACACCGTATACGCGACGCCGGGAATCTCGCAGCAGCCGAAGCAGTCGCAACCGTTTGGCGTCAGCGGCCCGCAGAAGTCACCGCATGTTTGCGACTGCGTCTGGCTGAGCTGACCGCAGC
>JAUIKB010000440.1 GCA_030430975.1 Polyangia bacterium | reverse complement strand
TGCGCAAGTCGGACTTCCTGTTCCCGAGCTACCGGGACTTCGGGATGGCGCTGTACCACGGCGTGCCGGCGGTCGAGATGATGCACAACATGTTCGGCAACGCGAAGGACAGCGCGCGCGGCCGGCAGATGCCCGTGCACTTCTCGTTCACGGACCCGATCAAGTACTTCTCGATCTCGTCGCCCATGACGGCCTTCAATTCGTCTGCATGGGCCTCGTCGAAGTCCTCTCCAAACGCTCCCCCGGACTCATCGATACTGACGTCCTTGTGGCCACTGATCACCAGCGCGCAGAGCAGCAGGAAGCGCAGCGCCATGATGAACAGTCCGAAGGGGAACACCAGGTTGGCGACGTGGACGAGTTCGCCCCGTGGCTCTCCCCGCTCCGGGATCACGATGATCGGTGCGCGCGTGCTGGTAGGCGGCACCTTGAGCGCTTTGGTCTTTTCTTCTCCGAAGCGCTCTTTGAACCCCTGATCGTCGATCCAGGCGTTCCACTCGTCACCCTTGAGCCAGTCAGAGTACGAGTCGCCCTTGAAGACCACGTGGGGTGTCGACTTCAGATCGAGTGACATCTGCCGGCTGAAGATGAACCAGCTTTCGCCTAGGCCGTGCTTGACCGACGATATTTTCGCCGATGGAGTGGAGTCCGGTTGGGCTTTGAATGCCTGGATCGCGACGTGATCGAAAAAGCCCCACGCAGCTACGAAGCAGATCGCACTGGTTCCGACCCAACCGACGATCAGCATCGGGATGCGCACCTTGGGCTTTACCAACCGCGTCACCAAGTCGATCGTGATGTGTTTCCCCGCGGCGGTCGCCAGGGAGCCGCCGAGCAGCGTCAGCAGCACCGTGAAGCGTGTGCCGATGCCCCGCAGTCCGCCCAGGAGCGTCAGCGTCGAAGCTTGCTGGTACCAGTTGAGCAGGTTGGAGGAGTACTCGACGCCGAAGCTGGTCCACAGTTTGGCGGCGAACACGCCGAATAGCATCGAGCCGATAGTGGCGATGCGCTGCACCGTCTTGCTGGCCTTGCGAGTCAGCAGGAAGGCAAGCGAGCCGAGGCCAATCATGCCGACTAGCCCGCGGAACACGATGCCGATGTTGCTGCCGGAATCCGGTCGCGCGCTCATTCCCTTGAGCGCCACCCACAGCGAGAGCGATAGGATCTCCAGCACCAGCACAACAACGCAGAGTCGCGTTTCGAAGTTGGTCCAAGCACTATCCAGGCGCGCGAGCGGTCGACCCCAAGCAGCCGCCTTAGATTCGTCGCCGTCGCTGGGCTTCGTCGGGCCGGTGTCATCGGCCTCCGTGGCTTGGGCGCCTTCTTCGTTCGCGTCGTCGCTCTTGGGGGTTTCCGGCATTTGCAACCTACACGGTAGGCCGAACTCCCCCCTGCCGTCATCACTTGCCGTGCGCCCGAGCCTAGAAAAGCTCAATTTCGACACACAAAACAGTTCGGGCCGACCGTGGTCGACCCGAACTTCAATAACGCTGCTCTCGAGGAGCGCGTTGGGCTAGCAGGCGCCGAGGTCGCCGAGCAGGCTCAACGACGTCTTGAGCTCTTTGCAGGCCTCCTTGAAGACCGCCTTCCACTCCGCCTTCTCGGCATCGGTCGGGTCGTGAACCGTCAGCTTCTTCTTGAGAAACTTCCGCGCCTTGTCGTCAGCTCGACGAATGTCCTTGGTCAGTTTCCTACCGGCGCGGCGCGCCTCTTTGCGCACGACCTTGCGCTGGTCCGCCGGCAGGTTCTTGTAGGCCTTGCGGCTCATGATCAGCCCACCGGTCACGTAAGCCGTGCCGTTGCTGTTCATGTGCGTCACCTTGCTCGCCCACTGCAGGCTGACCTGAGCTAGCGCGGGGCTGTTGAGCACATTGACGGCGCCCGAGTTCAGCTTCGGCAGGATCTCCGTGATGGTGACCGGCACGGGGGTGATGCCGCCGATCTTGGAGTAGATCTTGTTCGAGATCGGGTCACCGCGCAGCGCGGCTGGGCTCTTGCCCTTGAGGTCGTTCGGCCCCTTCACCGCGAAGCCCTTGGACGTCACGATGCTGATGCCGACGTCGCCGCTGCCCAACTGGCGGAAGCCCTTCTTCTTGAGCTTCTTCTTGAGCTTCTTCTTGAGCTTCTTGCGCGCCGCATCCACGTTCTTCCACGACTTGAACGTCCCCGGCATGTTGAACGCCGCGTAGCCCTTGTAGATGTGCGACAGGCCCACGGCCGTAACGGCCGCCATGTCGAGCTGCCCCGAACTGATCTTGTCGATCACGTTCTTTTCGTTGCCGGCGACGCCGTTGGAGAGGATGTCGAGTTCGACTTCGCCCTTGGTCTTCTTCTTGATCCTCTTGGCGAACTTCGTGAGCGGGCCGCCCCAGGCGCTGTTCTTCGGCGCTTGGGTTGCCATCTTGAGCGTCGTCTTGGCTTGGGCAACGCTGGCTCCGCCCAGCGTCACCAGGGACGCTGCGACCAGTGAAGCGGTTAGTTTTCGGGTCATTCGGCTACCTCCACTTGCCGGCTCTGGCCGGCCCTTTTATCGAAACTGAAGCAAGACGCGCGCTTCGCGCTGTCCATAGACGGTCCGTCCATAGACGAGTCACGTATGGAATCGCATCAATGTGGGGCCGAGAAAAGTCACAAAGCGCCCAGTCAGTCATCAGACCGGCGATTTCGCACGTCGTTGCTGCCGAAAGACTGCGCTTTCGTTCCGTATCAGCCGATAGTCGTGACGCGCTGCGCCATCGGCGCCTAGCCCTTATAGTCGAAGCCGCAGGCATCTTGCCACAGTGGGTTGCCGAGAAAGCGCCGGGCGCGGCGCTTGGCGATCGTGTTCTGAAGGCGGGCTTCGGGGATCGTGTCGGGTGCGGCCAGCACCTCGTTGAGCAGTTTGAAGTAGCCCGCCTTGTCGTGCTTCGCGCAGTAGTAGCGGTCGGCCATTAGCACCTTGGTCAGCAAGTACTTGCCACCGTTGATGGCCAGGGCCTTGTCGAAGTGCTCCTTCGATTCGTCCAGCTCCGCCATCGCCGAGCGCGCGTGATAGGCGCCAAGAACCGTATGGGCCATGCCGTACGAAAAGTTCTCGTCGAGTTTGATGGAGCGCTCTAGGAACGCCTTGGCAACGAACAGCTCCGCCACCAGTTCGGGCATGTCGGTGCTCACCGCAACCCGCCCGATCCAGGCGAGTCCGAACCACAAAAGAGTTTCGGCATCCTCGGCGTCCGTGAAGTTCTCGTTCAACCACTTGTTGATGGTGTCGGAGTTCTTGAGTGACTGGTCGAAGCCCTCCGCCGTGTGCGCGAGCAGCTCCTTACCGTAGTAAATCGCACGATTGTAGCCGGCACGGGCGCGGGACCGATGATACTCCGCCTGGATATCATCGCCCTTCTCGAGAGCTAACTGGTACTCGTCCTCAGTGAATCCGCTGGTCATGCCGGTCCAGCCGCGCAACAGCATGAAGAGCGCGTTCGTATTGTCCGGAGCCAGCCGGTGCATACCCTCGAGCTGACCCATGCCGGCGCGCGCGACGACCTTGGCGACCTCATAGTCGTGCAGCGTATTCACCGCGGCGGAACCGTCGCGCGTACCTTTGATCTGCCCGTCGAGCAGAGCTTTCTTGATACACCCGGTCGTCGTGGTGGCCAGCAGCGCGCCGACGGCGGCAATTCGAATCCCTCGCGTCCAACTCATACGCCGGGTTTACCGGCCTTCTGTCGGAGATTCAACGCTGGCGTGCTGATTCGCTCGCGCGCCGTCGAGACAGGATCCTACAAGCGACTTCCGTGCGAACGCGCGGATTCGAATCACCAAGGGCAGAGGCGGCCTCTGAATAGAGCCCCAATCGCGCCAGGTTGACAGCCGCCAGCTTGCGCAGCCCGGGCTCGGAAGCCTTCAGGTCGACGCGAAGGGCGGGCGCCACGGATTGATCCCCCGCCGCTGAGAGTGCCGAGCGAGCCTGCTCGCCCACGGATCCCTTCTCTTTGGCGAGGACCCGCAGCTGTTTGATCGATTCTGCGCGATCCTTGGCAACGCTGTGCAGTCGGGCAAGAGCCATCACGGCGACTTTCTTGTCGGCGGCCTTTGCAGCCTTTCGGATGGCTTCGAGCGCATCCCGGTCGTCGAGCGGTGCCATCCGGATTGCTAGAGACCGTTCGACGGTCGTGCCATCCGTGATCGCCTTGGCGATCAGTACGAGGCCGGTGTCGGCGCCGTCTGATCCGATTCGCACCAGGGCGTCGGCTGCCGCCAGCTGCGGTAGCGCGTCCGTCGTTTCCGCGACGCGGATCAGCTGCTGCAGGCCGCCCGACTTGACGGCGCCCGGCATCGCCCAGGCGTCGACGATCGTGACGCGGGTCGGCTCGTCGGCCCTCGCCCAGAAGTCCTTCAGAGCGAGCACCACGCGCTCCGTACCTACGGCGCCCGCGGCGCGGGTTGCGAGGCTCCTGGCGTGTTCCAGAGGATCGAGCCGGGCCACCTCCAAGAGTTCCTCGACGTCCGCTGGATCGGTGGCCTGCATGGCCGCGTGCAGCGCGGCCTTTCGTACGCGGCCGTCACCATCCACAAAAAACCGTCGCCGCAGAGGGCCGTCCGCTGGGGTGGACGAAGCCCGTGCAGCCAGAGCGCGCCACGCGCCGCTCGACGCATCGCGGTACTTGAGCAGTGGGCGGCGACTAGCGATGCCCGCCTCCAGCAGAGCCATCCGCGCCTCGGCCGCCGCGTCGTCCTGTCGCTCGCTGCGTTTCTTGAGAACTTCGGAAAGCGGTCGGACGCAGCTGCGCACCTGCCGGACGCGGTCGACCGCGAACTCGCCCTTCGCGCTGAAGACCTCGCGCTGGGCTACGGCTTCGGCCAGGTCCTCGACGCGGTCACGGTCAAGATCGCCGCTCTTTTGGTCCGCGCGGATCTGCTTTTGCAGCTCTGGGAGGCTGCCGTTGAGGGCGGCGTCGATCACGTCGGGTTGAGCGCAGCCGACGCTGAGCAACGCGGCGAGCAAGAGCGAGGCGCGAGTCATCGCCCCGATGTAGCACATCAGCTATTCGGCCGGCATCAGAAGAGCCTCCGCTATCAGACCTGGACCGATGGCCTCCGGCGCAGGCCGAGCCGCGCACCGAGGGTAGCGAAACCCGCGCCAATAGCGGCCAACAACAGCCCCGCCGCGACCGCAGCGGCGATCGACGTCCCCCCGGCAACGACCGCGACGAGGGCGGCGACGCCGGCGGCCGACGCCCCCGCGATCGCGGCCTCCCGCTGACCTGCGTCACCACCGAAGCGTCCGACCAGCGCCCCCCCGCTTGTGGCGGCGACTCCGAAGGCGACCAGAGGTGGAAGCAAGGTAGCCGTCATTAGCGCGGCCCGCTCGCCGGACGAAGCGGAAGCGATAAACGCAGCCAGCTCCTGAGGGTCGTCAAACGGAGCGATCGATCTCACCGCAAGCTGCCCCGCCCACGTAGCGACCATAGCCAGCGGCAGCCAGAGGCTGAAGATCAGCGTCGCCCCGATCGCGATCCAGTGGGATGCCGG